>NZ_CP121467.1:1800000-1970732 GCF_029691405.1 Streptococcus sp. D7B5 | reverse complement strand
ATTGTTACTTGGTCAACTAACTTACCAGTGGTAGGATCTACCAACTTAGCAGGTGAAGTAGCACTTGGTGCCACAGGTGAGCCATCACCAACAGATGTAAAGGTTGGAGTACCTGTTTGAGTCGCTCCTTGAACATCTGTGGATGTTACATTATGACCTTCAATCGTGTCTGTTACTGTGATGTGGTAAGTTGTTGTAGCGGTTGATGAGCCAGCCCCATGATCCACACCAGATTCAGTTCCACCTATTGTAGCATCTGTTGTGTAATTGCCATTACTATCAATAACTTCAACTGTTACTGTATAGACTCCCACTTCACTCAGTGTATAACCACTAGCAAGATTATAGTTGTTTGCATCTTGTTTAGTGTCATAAACCTTCTGAACTCCTGAAGGAGATGTTACTGTAATACGAGTAATGTAAGTTGTTTTTCCGTACTTAGTATCTTCTGCATCAGAGATTGTCACTGCAGCTTTTGCTTCATTACGGAGATCTACCGCAGTTCCTTTAGTAGAAGTATAATCTTGTGAGCTTGCAGTTGGTTTCGTATTGACAACAGTCGCAACATCTGAGTTAGTTGCGATTGTTCCTCTAATGATTCCACCAAAACCTGATTTAGTATGAACTTCCCATGAATCATCACCCAACTTTTTAGCAGTAACTTCTGTTCCATCTGATGATGTCCATGTGTTTGAATATTTGTCAAAAGTAATAGTTACTGACATACCATCGCCAGCTTGGTTAGTATTTTGAGAAACATATTCCGTCATTGGACGATCAGGAGTAGTTACACTTGTTACATTTCCATCTTTATCAAGTTGACGAGTATATTCGTAAATGAAGAATTTCATACCGCCATCTAGTTTCGTTTCAGTGTATACTTGGCGTTTCGTCCAAGTTGTAGTCCCATCTCCATTTGCTGTTTTCACTTCGGCATAGTCAGCAGGAAGCTCCCAGTGACCAGATGTACTATTTAAAACTGCAGTGTGTTTTTGCCCATCTGTTCCATTTAATTCAACTTGTTCACGTAAGAAAGTTCCCTTAACATTTTCAGCAGATGCTTCTACTCTAATATTGTCCACACCAACTTTGGCAGTCGCCTCTGATGTCACAGGAATATTAAAGACTGTATCGGAATCTACAATACCTAATTCTTGATTTTCAGAAACAGCTGTGTTGGTTGAACCACTGTCTACGAGCCATTTGCCATTAACTGCTTTTAGATTGGTTACAGTACCATCCGGCATTGTTACCTTAGCACTTGATGCACCTTTAGAAATTTTAACTGGTACAACTGTTGAGTAAGTTTCAACGTTTTGAACCTCAATCTTTGGTTTCACGACTAATGTTACAGTAGCATGCGCTTCTTGTCCAGATTGGTTCCAAACATTATTATTAGCCAACTTATCATAATCTTTTGCAAATACGGAGACTGTGTAAATTCCTGCTTCAGTTAATTTTCCAGAAATGATTCCTTTCCCCATATTCGTTTGATCAGCAGCTTGCTCTTCAGAAGTACTATTAGCAACACTATATTTAGTTCCTGGAATTAATACTTTAGAATCATCTAATTGTTCACTAATAGTGTTATATCCTGAAATTCCTGTCACTGCTCTAGAGAATCTTTGAGGTACTCTTACAACTTTGCCTTCAACCGTCGTATAGTTATAAGTTCCTCGACTATTGGCTGGTGTTGCACTTGCACCTGACTCATCATAGAATTGAATATTTACATTAGCATCGTCACCAACAATACGATCATAACGCTCAGAATCTGATTTTATTTTAGGAGGCGTACTATCTTGCCACCCGACCCAGCCAGCACGAAGATTCTGAATTTGGAAAGTTACCGTTCGACCATCTGTATTGGTCGCAGTAATATTAAATCGTAAATCATAAACTCCATTTTCAATATCCGCTATAACTTTTCCTTGAATTGTGTCTGTTTCTGAATCGTATGTCAATCCCGGCACAAGGTTAGTTGGTGTTACAGAAGTTAAACTCCAACCAGCTTGCTTGGCTTTTTCTGTAACTGCAATACGATCTTTCAAACCTTTAATATAAACTCTGTCAACTCCTTGTTCATACCCATAGCCATAAATTTCTGTAGCTAGGTATTCATAACCACCGTTAGCAGAGTAAATCGATGTTGCAGCGTTTAAAATTCTTGACCCATCCGCACGGAGTTTATTTCTCCAAAGTGGTGCTTCTTCAGCTAACTTTTTAGCAGCATCAGGGGTTAATGGATAGTCTACACGTCCTTTGTTGTTATGACCAGTTTTTCCACCTTGTTCTGTATGCATCCCATTTCCAGCATTTGTATCATTACCAACCCGCTGATTAGAATAGACTTCAATCTCTAGACCTGTAGCATCAGTACCCGTAATTAATTTAATTTCTTGTACTGGAATTGTATAGGTATCTTTACCAGTATGATTTGCAGCGTTTGTTTCCGATGCATGAGTTGTGTTAGAACCCTCTTCGGCATAGAAATCTTGAGCAGCCAAAGCGACTCCAAAGTTTCCATCTTTTCCGATTCCTGCTTTTTTTAGCTCATTATATACTGCAAGAATTGACTCGTTCAAACGTGACAATTGTTCATTGCCTTGTTTAGCTGTAACGCTATCCGTAGCTAACACTTTTTTAGCTTCCGCAATAACTTCCTTATTATTAGCTATCGCCGCCTCAATTGCCGCTTTGTTTTCAGCCTCAAGCTTATTTTTCCGGACTGCTTCAGTTGCTAAAACATTGGTTACCTCAGCTTCAGAGGTAACTTGTTCTAAAACTTTTTTACCTTCTTGGACTGGTTCGACAGTTTCTTTTATTTCTTCTACTTTTTCTGCTTTTTCTGTAGATTCCGTTATTTTCCCAACTTCGACAGACTCAGCAAATACCGTAATTAAATCCTTAATCTTAGCAAGTTCAGTATCCACTTCCTCTTGCTCAACTATCTCTTTTGAGATGACAGATTTCGCAGAATCTAATTGTTCTTTAGCAGATGTTAGTACCAAGTCATCTATATTCTTTGCTGTTTTTACTTTCTCTTCAAGTTCTGTAATTTTTTTAACTAAATCCGTTTTATCAACCGTCTTAAGGACAACTTCTTTTTCTTTTTTTATCGAAGTTTCTGGTTTTTCTGTTTCCGTAGAAGATTCCGCATTCAATGTCGATGTTGAAACAAGCGTAGTATCTGCTCCTTGAAGTTCCATCGCTGATACTGCTCCATTGCCTAAAAACATCAAACCTGCTGAAATTGCTACTGATGCCGCTCCAAAACTATACTTTCGAATCCCATATCGAATGTATTTCTCCGTCCTAAAAACCTGTTGCTTACTCTTCATAAGATACACAACCTTCCTATTTTTATTATATCGATATTGAAATATAGAAAAAAAAACGAAATTTCTTCCCTACTCAAAAGATGGTCTTTAAATTTCATTATTCTAAAAGGATTATATCCTTGTATTCAATATGCATATTCATACTAACATTTTCTATTCTCTTTTTCAACATTTTTAATAAATTTATTTGAGAAAAATACAAAAATAATTTAACATCAAATACTTTAAAATGCCAATATTCACATAGGTTTACACCATGTAAATTTCAGATATTATTTATCTTATAATTAAATAAAATACACTTTTATGTATCAATTTATTTTTTAGGGTTTTGTAGAAGTTGAATTTTTCCCACCCTTACATTGTTATAACAAAAAATTTTCTATAAGAAGTGCACAAATCTAACAGTATATTTCTTAGCCGTTATTTATAGATTATCATGAAAATTTGACTTAGAGGCCGAGACTCTAAACCTTGACTACAGATTCATTTTTTGTTAAAATGTAACAAATCTTATTACATCTATCATAAGATAATCCGTGAAAGGACTTCAACTATGAAATCATTAAAAGGTATTTTATTAATCGGGCTTAGTATGTTTCTGACTATCCTAGCTTGGCTCAGTTCAGGTGTTAGTCAGTTTCTAATCCCTGGTTTAGCTCTCACTACTCTTTCACTTACTTTTATACTAGCTAGCCGTTTACCCCTGCTTGAAGCTTGGTTTAACGGACTTGAAAAGATGTATCTAGCTCATAAATTCACTGCTTTTCTATCCATTCTCCTACTAACCCTACACAACTTTAGCATGGGAGGTCTCTGGGGTTCGCATTTGGCCGCCCAGTTTGGAAATATCGCTATCTATATCTTTATCAGCATCGTTCTGGTTGCCTATCTGGGACAATACATCCAGTATGAAGCATGGAGATGGATTCATCGATTGGTTTATCTAGCTTATATCTTTGGCCTCTTTCATGTTTTGATGATCATGGGAAATCGCCTCCTCTCCTTTAGTTTCCTAGGTCTTATCTTTGGAATCTATGCTATTTTAGGCTTGCTTGCAGGTTTTTATATTATTTTCCTTTATCAAAAGATCGGTTTCACCTATCTTGGAAAAATCGTAGGAATCAAACGCCTCAACCACGACACGACTGAAATTGAAATAGAACTCAGTCATCCTTTCACTTACGAATATGGGCAATTTGCCTTTCTAAAAATTTTCCAAAAAGGTTTTGAGACTGCTCCACACCCTTTCTCCATCTCTGGAGGACAAGGACGAACTCTTTATTTTACGGTAAAAAACTCTGGTGACCACACCAAGAATATCTATGACAATCTTCAAGTTGGTAGCAAGGTTGCAGTTGATCGTGCCTATGGGCATATGACTATGGAACACGGTCCAAAGCAGCAAATCTGGATCGCAGGTGGAATTGGAATGACACCTTTCATCTCTTATATCCGAGAGCATCCTATCCTAGACAGGAACGTCCGCTTCTACTATAGTTTCCGTGGAGAGGAAAATGCTGTCTACCTAGATCTACTTCGAGACTATGCCCGTCAAAATGCTAACTTTGACCTGCAACTAGTCGATAGCAATGAAAAAGGTTACCTGACTTTGGATCAAGAAGAAATCCCTGACCAAACTACAGTCTATATGTGTGGACCTCTTCCTATGATGAAGGCCCTTGCCAAGCAAATCAAGAAAAAGAATCCCAAAGCAAAACTCATTTACGAAGGTTTCAAGTTTAAATAAGATCATTGTCCCTCTAACACAAAAGAGGGACTTTCTTTTCACTTTATTTCCCTCTTCTGTGCTATACTTAGTTTAGTACATTCTTTGAGATTGGAGCCAGTATGAAAATCCATAAAACCGTGAATCCCGTTGCTTATGAAAACACTTATTATCTGGAAGGAGTCCAACACCTGATTGTGGTTGACCCAGGTAGCCATTGGGAAGCTATTCGCAAGACTATCGAAAAAATCAACAAACCAGTCTGTGCGATTCTCCTGACCCACACCCACTACGACCATATTATGAGTCTAGACTTGGTTCGCGAGACTTTTGGAAATCCCCCAGTTTATGTAGCAGAGAGCGAAGCTAGCTGGCTTTATACTCCAGTCGATAATCTCTCTGGTCTCCCTCGTCACGATGATATGGCAGATGTGGTCGCAAAACCTGCAGAACACACCTTTGTCTTTCATCAAGAATACCAAATCGAGGACTTCCGCTTTACTGTACTTCCTACTCCAGGCCACTCTATCGGCGGCGTTTCCCTCGTCTTTCCTGATGCTCATCTAGTCTTGACCGGAGATGCTCTATTCCGAGAAACCATCGGACGAACAGACCTTCCTACAGGTAGCACGGAACAACTCCTTCATAGCATTCAGACGCAACTCTTTACTCTTCCTAACTACGATGTCTATCCTGGGCATGGTCCAGCTACGACTATCGCTCACGAGAAGACCTTTAATCCCTTTTTCTAGCAAACAAAAAACCAAGGAAAAATTCCTTGGTTTTTGTCTTACCAAATAATCACACGATCCTCTGGTGAACGCCACATACCATCGCCTTCTTTGACATCGTATGTTGTAAAGAAGTCATCGAAGTTTGGTACTTGGACATTAACACGGAGTTTGGCAGGCGCGTGCACATCGACACTGGCCATGAGTTTCATCAACTCAGGACGGCCTTTCATGCGCCAGATACGAGCAAAGTTGTGGAAGAATTCTTCAGCAGAGAAGTCTGGTTCTATCTTAGCTGCTTCAAGGGCAGCGGCGATTCCTCCAAGGTCGGCAACGTTTTCAGACACGGTTAGTTTTCCGTTGATTCTTGCACCGTAAGATTCTTGCCCATCAAACTGGTCGATAACCTTCTGTGTTTTTTCTTTAAAAGCTGCATAATCGCTCTCTGTCCACCAATCCTTGAGACTTCCATTTTCATCAAAGGAAGCTCCATTAGTATCAAAGGCGTGAGAAATTTCATGGGCAATAACCGCACCAATACCACCATAGTTGGCAGAAGATGACTGATGCAAGTCATAGAATGGAGCCTGTAAAATAGCAGCTGGGAAAACAATCAAGTTCTTCTGAGGATTGTAGTAGGCATTAACCATATGAGCAGGCATGCCCCATTCCTTGTAGTCAACCGGTTGGTTCCACTTGCTCCAGCTGTGCTTGATTTCCACACGCGCAAAGGCTAGGGCATTCTCAAAGAGACTAGCAGTTTCGTCCACTACCTTGTCCTTGTAGCGTTCTGGCAATTCCTCTGGATAACCGATATAAGGCTTGATGACATTGAGTTTGACAATGGCCTTGTCTCGCGTTTCAGGCGTGAGCCAGTTGTTCTTAGCCAAACGTTCCTTATAAACGTCGATCATAGTCGCCACTTTTCTCTCTACGTCTGCCTTAGCTTCTGGGGAGAATTTTTCATGCGCATACCAGAGACCAAGGGCTTGCTTAAAGGGACCTTGGGCCAAGTGATAGGCTGCCTTGACCTTGTCCTGAGCTTCTGGAACACCTGAAAGGGCACGTCCATAGGCACCTGATAGGACACGAATCTCGTCTGTGAGATAGCTGGTTGAAAGATTGACCACAGCCAAAATCAAGGTTGCCTTAAGCAAAGGCCACGCTTCTTCACTATAAAATTGGTCTGCTGCTTGCCAGAAACGTTCCTCATCTACGATAACCTTATCTGGAGTTTGTCCAAGAACTGCTTGGAAGAAATCATCCAAAGGTAGGGCAGGGGCAAATTTCTTGAAATCTTCATAAGCGTATGGATGGTAGAGTTTGGCATATTCTGAACTTTCTTCGTTTGAAAGAACCACTGCTGCGATACGACGGTCCAATTCCAATCTCTTCTCTAGTAAGTCTTCGATTTCCTCATCTGAAAAATCATAGGCTTTGAGAAGATTTGCGCTACTTTCCTTCCAAAGCGTCAAGAGCTCCTCACGTTGAGGATGGTCTTCAGCATAGTAGGTTGTATCTGGCAAGATAGTTCCTGGTGCACTTGCCCAGAGAACATTGGTTCTGGCATCCATAAAGTCTGGTGATACTCCAAATGGAAGGAAGTTTGGTTTACCTGCTAGTTCAAACGCTGCTAGTTTGCTGGTAAAATCTGCAAAGCTCTCCAAATCTTGGTATTCCTTGAGCAGAGGAAGGACAGGCTTGATTCCATCTGCATCCCTCTTATCAAAATCACGTACCATACGATGGTACTTAACAAAATTTGCGAGGATAGCGTCCTCTGGAACATCTTCGCCTTCCAACCACTTGTCCGTAGTTGCCAGCATTAACTCTTCAATTTCCTCATCAAGGTCAATAAAGCCACCTGTTCGAGATTTGTCAGCTGGAATAACAGCTGTTTTTTCCCATTCTCCATTGATTGCATCATAAAAATCGTCTTGATAACGTGTCATCTTGTTCTCGCTTTCATTTTTTCACTTATTCTTAGCTTAGCAAAAATCCCTGGGGAATGCAATTAAAAATGGTCTCTCTTTTTTCTTCATTTTTCAGTTATTATTTTAAATTTTTTAAAAATTAACTTGACTTAATTTTTTTTTTAATGTATATTAAAAGACAGGAGGAAAATAACTGTATGATACGTATCGAAAACCTCAGTGTCTCCTACAAAGAAACGTTGGCACTAAAGGATATTTCACTAGTGCTCCAAGGACCAACGATTACCGGAATTATTGGTCCAAACGGTGCTGGAAAATCAACTTTATTAAAAAGTATGTTGGGAATTATCCCACACGAAGGTCAGGCCTTTCTCGATGACAAAGAAGTCAAGAAATCTTTACATCGAGTTGCCTATGTCGAGCAAAAAATCCATATCGACTACAATTTCCCTATCAAGGTCAAGGAATGTGTCTCACTGGGACTCTATCCATCTATCCCGCTCTTCCACACTTTAAAGGCCAGCCACTGGAAAAAAGTGGCGGATGCACTTGAAATCGTTGGACTCTCAGACTATGCTGATCGCCAAATCAGTCAGCTCTCTGGAGGACAATTCCAACGTGTTTTGATTGCCCGCTGCTTAGTGCAGGAAGCTGACTACATCTTTTTAGATGAGCCTTTTGTCGGGATTGACTCGATCAGTGAAGAGATTATCATGAATACACTGAGAGACCTTAAAAAAGCTGGTAAAACAGTTCTCATCGTCCATCATGACCTCAGCAAAGTCCCTCATTATTTCGACCAAGTTATGCTTCTCAATCGAGAATTGGTTGCTATTGGTTCAACTGAAGAAACCTTTACCGAAGTCAATCTCAAAAAAGCTTATGGTAGTAAGCTCTTCTTTAATGGAGGTGACCTATGATAGTAGAATTTATCGATGGATTGCAACATTTCCATTTCCTACAAAATGCCCTGATAACAGCTATAGTCATCGGGGTGGTTGCTGGAGCCGTGGGATGTTTTATCATCTTACGTGGAATGTCTCTCATGGGGGATGCCATCTCTCACGCAGTTTTGCCCGGCGTAGCCCTTTCCTTTATCTTGGGAATTGATTTCTTTATCGGAGCGATCATCTTTGGCTTGATGGCTTCCATCATCATTACCTACATCAAGGGCAACTCTATCATCAAGAGTGACACTGCCATTGGTATTACCTTTTCATCTTTCTTAGCCTTAGGTGTCATCTTGATTAGTGTTGCCAAGAGTTCGACAGACCTCTTCCATATCCTTTTTGGGAATATCCTCGCTGTCCAAGATACGGACATGTGGATCACCATTGGTGTGGGGGCATTGATTCTCTTGATTATCGGGATTTTCTTTAAACAACTATTGATTACATCCTTTGACGAACTCCTGGCTAAAGCCATGGGAATGCCCGTCAATTTCTACCACTATCTGCTCATGGTACTCTTGACCCTTGTGTCAGTCACTGCCATGCAAAGTGTTGGAACGATTCTTATCGTGGCCATGTTGATCACCCCAGCTGCGACGGCTTACCTTTATGCTAATAGCCTAAAGAGCATGATTTTTCTTTCATCAACCCTAGGGGCAACCGCTTCTGTTTTGGGACTCTTTATCGGCTATAGCTTCAACCTCGCAGCAGGATCCAGCATCGTGCTCACATCTGCCAGCTTCTTTTTAATCAGTTTCTTTATCTCTCCAAAGCAACGATACTTGAAACTAAAAAATAAAAAAATCAATAAATAAGGGGAAACCCTTCTGGAGGAATCTAATGAAAAAATTAGGTACATTGCTCGTTCTTTTTCTTTCTATCATTGGATTAGCTGCCTGTGCTAGTGGGAAAAAAGATACAGCATCTACAAACCAAAAACTAAAGGTTGTAGCGACTAACTCTATCATTGCTGATATTACTAAAAATATCGCTGGTGACAAGATTGATCTTCATAGTATCGTTCCTGTTGGTCAAGACCCACACGAGTACGAACCACTTCCTGAAGACGTAAAGAAAACTTCTGAGGCTGACCTCATTTTCTATAACGGTATCAACCTTGAAACAGGTGGCAATGCTTGGTTTACCAAATTGGTCGAAAATGCCAAGAAAACTGAAAACAAAGACTACTATGCAGTTAGTGACGGCGTAGATATCATCTACCTTGAAGGTCAAAACGAGAAAGGCAAAGAAGACCCACACGCTTGGCTCAACCTTGAAAATGGGATAATTTATGCTAAAAATATCGCTAAACAGTTGATTGCAAAAGACCCTAGCAACAAGGAATTCTACGAAAAAAATCTCAAAGACTATACTGAAAAGCTAGACAAACTGGACAAGGAAGCTAAAGAGAAATTTAACAATATCCCTGCTGAGAAAAAACTCATTGTAACCAGCGAAGGATGCTTCAAATACTTCTCTAAAGCTTACGAAGTTCCAAGTGCCTACATCTGGGAAATCAACACAGAAGAAGAAGGAACACCTGAACAAATCAAGACCTTGGTTGAAAAACTTCGCCAAACAAAAGTTCCATCACTCTTTGTTGAATCAAGTGTCGATGACCGTCCAATGAAGACTGTTTCACAAGACACAAATATCCCAATTTACGCACAAATCTTTACTGACTCAATCGCTGAAGAAGGTAAAGAAGGTGACAGCTACTACAACATGATGAAATACAACCTTGACAAGATTGCTGAAGGTTTGTCAAAATAATCCATTAAAAACGTCATTCTCACCGAATTGGCGTTTTTTTACACTTTCCGGTCAAATCATTGGAAAAATCTGATAATTCTCGGTAAAATGAAAGAAAAAAGAATGGAGTAGTTTCATGACCACTTTTCTCGGAAATCCTGTAACTTTTACAGGTAAACAACTGCAAGTCGGAGACAAGGCACTTGACTTTTCTCTTACAACAACCGATCTCTCTAAAAAAACGCTAGCTGACTTTGATGGAAAGAAAAAAGTCTTGAGTGTTGTCCCTTCTATCGATACTGGTGTCTGCTCAACGCAAACACGTCGCTTCAACCAAGAACTTGCCAACCTTGACAACACCGTCGTTCTTACCGTTTCTATGGACCTACCATTTGCCCAAGGACGCTGGTGCGGGGCTGAAGGTCTTGACAATGCCATCATGCTTTCAGACTACTTTGACCATTCTTTCGGACGTGATTATGCCCTCTTGATTAACGAATGGCATCTCCTTGCACGTGCCGTCTTTGTTCTCGATGCTGACAATGTCATCCGTTATGTAGAATACGTTGACAATATCAACACGGAGCCAGACTTTGAAGCTGCTATTGCTGCAGTTAAAGAACTAGACTAAAATCACAAGCATTATGACAGAAAGCTAGAGAAATCTAGCTTTTTTTGGTATACTAGATGGAGAGAATGAACAAGAGGAAACGAATGACTCCAAATAAAGAAGATTATTTAAAATGTATTTATGAAATCGGTACGGACATGCAAAAAATCACCAACAAAGAAATTGCTGCCCGTATGCAGGTCTCTCCGCCTGCTGTAACAGAGATGATCAAACGCATGAAAAGTGAAAATCTCATCCTCAAGGATAAGGAGAATGGCTATCTATTAACAGATATTGGTCTCAAACTGGTCTCTGAGCTCTATCGTAAACACCGTTTGATTGAAGTCTTTCTAGTTCACCATTTGGACTATACTAGCGATCAGATCCACGAAGAAGCTGAGGTCCTAGAACACACTGTCTCCGACCTTTTTGTAAAGAGACTGGATAAACTGCTTGGTTTCCCTCAAACCTGCCCCCACGGTGGAACCATACCAGCCGAGGGAGAACTCTTGGTTGAAATCAATAACCTGCCACTAGCAGCCGTCCAGGAAGCTGGAACCTATCTCCTGACTCGTGTTCATGATAGTTTTGAACTACTCAAATATCTAGAAAAGCACGCAATTCATATCGGTGACCAAGTCCATGTCAAGCAGTTTGATGGCTTTTCCAATAGCTTTACTCTGGTCAACAAAGACGAAGACCTCCAAGTTAGTATGGATATCGCCAAACAACTCTATGTCGAAAAAATCAACTAACCCCTTATTCCTGAAAGAAATTCCTTTCAGGGATTTTTTATTATGTTAGTTGCAACTCCCATTCATTTGGTGTAGAATGAAGCTAGATAAAAGAGGGAGGTCATCCTATGAAAAAACTCTTTAGACTACACTTCGCAGCCATTGCAGTCAGTGATTTGCTACTATTAGCAATTTTTATCTCCAAAACCGATCTCTCTGTAGACTGGCTCCTGCTGTCTGGTTTTATTTTCATCCTTGCTCAGGGACTACTGCTGTCTCGCTTAGTCTTCCGACTCAAAAAACAGTTCTCTGAGATTTATCCTCAGATGAACAAAAAAATTCGCCTCTACTACTTATGGATTCTCTCCGTTGACCTTCTATTATTTGTCTTTTTAGCTATCACTGGCCCTCAATATTTCTACTCTCTTACTCCAGTCTTTACTTCCTGTCATTCTACTTTATATTATATGACGGCTAGCCACCTAAGAGAAAACTATCCCGACTTTTACAACAAACACATCGCCTTCTGGGAGTGTCTATAAACAAAAACCAAGCCAACTGGGCTTGGTTTTCTTATCTATTTTTAGTATCAAGAATGATGGTAACTGGCCCATCATTGACCAGCTCCACCTGCATATCCGCTCCAAAAATACCTGTCTGAACAGGGACTTCCTGAGCTAGCTTTTGGTTGAAAGCCTCATAGAAGGCAGCTGCCATATCCGGCTTGGCGGCACCTGTAAAGGCTGGACGATTGCCTTTCTTGGTATCTGCAAAGAGGGTAAACTGGGAAATAGAAAGGATTTCCCCCTTGATATCCTTGACAGATAGGTTCATCTTGCCTTCTTCATCTGAAAAAATCCGCATATTGACAAGCTTTCTCACAGCATAGTCCAGATCTTCCTCTTGGTCCTCTGGTCCAACACCGACCAGTAATAAGAGTCCCTGATTAATTTTTCCCCGTACCTGACCTCCGATACTGACTTGGGCTTTCTTGACTCGTTGAATGATGATTTTCATAATAGCCTTTCTAGTAACTGAAGGGAGAATTAGCCGTTGGTCCGTTTAACAGAGTAGACCTCTGGTACACTCTTAATCTTGTCCACGACTGTGGTCAGTGTAGAGAGGTTGGAAATACCAAAGGATACATGGATATTAGCAAATTTCATATCCTTAGTTGGTTGAGCATTAACAGTTGAGATATTCTTGGTCGTGTTTGAGAGAACTTGTAAAACATCATTTAAGAGCCCTGTACGGTTGAGACCATAGATATCGATGTGGGCAGTGTATTCCTTGCTTGAGAATTGATCTTCCCATTCCACATCAAGGAGACGTTGCTCATAGTTTTCTTGGGCACGGAGATTCATACAGTCCACACGGTGAATAGCTACACCGCGTCCCTTAGTAATGTAGCCGACAATGTCGTCACCCGGCACTGGATTGCAACACTTGGCAATACGAACGAGGAGACCTGAAGCACCTTCAATGACCACACCACCCTCATGCTTGACCTTGATGGTTTCTTTGTTCTCGACCTTAACTTCGCCACCTTTGACAAGCTCTTCTGCCTCCGCCTTGGCCTTAGCGCGTTCTTCCTCACGACGTTCCTTTTCGGTCAAGCGGTTAAAGACGGTAATAGCGCCAATTTCTCCAAAACCAATGGCTGCGTAGAGAGCCTCCTCTGTCTTGTAGCTGGTCTTTTGAAGAACCTCATCCATATGGCGCTTGTCCATGAATTTATTGGCTACATAGCCGTTTTCTTGGAACTGGGCCATCAACATCTCACGGCCCTTGTTAACGGATAATTCCTTGTCTTGATTTTTAAAGAACTGACGAATCTTGTTGCGCGCCTTGCTGGTCTTGACCATGTTGAGCCAGTCACGACTCGGACCAAAGGAGTTGGGATTGGTGATAATTTCAACCTGATCCCCTGTCTTGAGCTTGGTTGTCAGCGGAACCATACGGCCATTGACCTTGGCACCAGTCGCTTTTTCACCGACTTTGGTATGGATTTCATAGGCAAAGTCAATCGGTCCTGAATCTTTTGGTAGGGAGCGAACCGCACCATCAGGAGTAAAGACGTAAATCTCCTCCGCCAGATAGTTTTCCTTAACAGAGTCCACAAATTCCTTGGCATCATCAGCCTGGTCTTGGAGCTCCATCATCTCCTTGATCCAGTTCATTCCAATAGCAGATTCCTTGCTGTTGACCTGCCCTTTAATGCCTTTCTTATAAGCCCAGTGAGCCGCAACCCCATACTCAGCCACTTCGTGCATTTCCTTGGTCCGAATCTGGAACTCAATCGGCCCTTTTGGCCCATAAACAGTTGTATGGATAGACTGGTAACCATTGGCCTTACGATTGGCGATATAGTCTTTGAAGCGGCCTGGCATAGGTTTCCAAAGTTCATGCACATAACCCAGCATAGCATAGACATCACTCTGGGTATCTAAGATACAGCGAATGGCAATCAGGTCATAAATTTCCTCAAAGCGTTTCTTCTTATCCTGCATCTTGCGGTAGATCGAATAGATATGCTTAGGACGACCATAGATTTTCCCTTTGAGATTTCTTTCTGTAGCGTACTCTTCCAACTTGGTTACAACTTCATCGACCAAAGCCTCACGTTCTCTGCGTTTTTCCTTCATCATGTGGGTAATCTTGTAAAACTCAGTTGGATTGAGATAACGGAAAGATAGATCTTCCAACTCCCACTTGACACTGGAAATCCCTAGACGATGAGCAAGTGGTGCATAAATTTCCATGGTTTCTCTGGAGATACGCTCTTGCTTGTCCTTTCGAAGGTGTTTGAGAGTCCGCATATTGTGCAAACGGTCCGATAATTTAACCAAGATAACACGGATATCCTCTGACATGGCCATAAGCATCTTGCGGTGATTTTCAGCCAATTGTTCCTCGAGTGATTTGTACTCAACCTTACCAAGCTTGGTCACCCCATCAACGATAATCCGAACATCATGACCGAACTCTCTCTCCAAATCATCCAGTGTCGCATCTGTGTCTTCAACCACATCATGCAAAAAACCACAGGCAACGGTTACGGCATCCAGCTTGAGCTTAGCCAGAATGCCTGCTACCTGAATGGGATGGATAATATAGGGCTCACCTGATTTCCGAAACTGCCCACTATGACAATCAACTGCGTAAATCAATGCTTTTTGTACAAAAGCAACGTCTTCCTTTGTTAAATATTCTTTCGTTAAAGCGACTACCTGATCGCCCGTCAAATTCACTTCTTTCGGCATCTATACTCTCCAATTCTTCCTACCATTTTATCACTTTTTTAAGGATATGAAAACTAGAAAAGCCTGTTTTTATACCAATAACAAGCATTTAAAAGAAAAACACTGCCAGATTTCTCTAGCAGTGTTTTGACATTTCATTTGCTTAGTAGACTGTTTTTTCAGTTTCTACATCGAAGAAGTGTGCTTTGTTCAAGTCAAATCCAAGTTCAACTGTTGCACCTGTTTGCAAGTAGTCACGAGCATCCACTTTTGCAACAAATTCATCTTTACCAACTTGGCAGTAAAGGTGAGATTCTGAACCAAGCAATTCTGATACAGAGATAGTTGCTTTAACAACTGATTCTGGGAATGTTTCAAGGAAAGCAGGTTCTGCATTCACATCTTCTGGACGAATACCGAAAATCAATTCTTTACCTTCATAGCCTTTATCACGAAGAACTTTCAATGCTCCTTCTGGAACTTTCAAGCGGAAACCGTCAGAAACAATTTCACCACCAACCAATTTCACATTGATGAAGTTCATAGCTGGGCTTCCGATAAATCCTGCAACGAACTTGTTAACTGGGTTTTTGTAAACTTCTTGAGGGGTACCGATTTGTTCAACACGTCCGATAGTACCTGTACCAGCAGGGTTCTTAGTAGCTGACATGATAACGATACGGTCTGCAAGAGTCATCGCTTCTGTTTGGTCGTGGGTTACGTAGATAGTTGTAGCTCCGATACGACGGTGGATTTTCGCGATTTCAGCACGCATGGATACACGAAGTTTGGCATCCAAGTTTGACAAAGGTTCGTCCATCAAGAATACTTTTGCATCACGGACGATGGCACGACCCATGGCAACACGTTGACGTTGACCACCTGAGAGGTCAGCAGGTTTACGATCCAAGAATTCTTTCAAACCAAGGATTGCTGCTGCTTCTTGAACACGTTTGTCGATGTCTTCCTTGCTGTATTTACGCAATTTCAAACCGAAAGCCATGTTGTCATATACAGTCATGTGTGGATAAAGAGCGTAGTTTTGGAATACCATGGCGATGTCACGGTCTTTTGGAGCTACGTCGTTGACAACCACGCCATCGATAGATGCAGTACCTTCTGTGATGTCTTCAAGACCAGCAATCATACGAAGAGTTGTTGATTTACCACATCCTGAAGGACCTACGAAAACGATAAATTCCTTGTCTTTGATGTCCAAGTTGAAGTCTTCAACTGAGTAGTGTTCGCTGTTTGGATATTTTTTGTAAATGTTTTTAAGATTTAATTCTACCATGGAAGGTGAACTCCTTTTATTTTTTGATAGCTTTATTATAGATGAAAACGCTTTACTTTTCTATGGCAAGGTGACCAAAAAAATAAAAAAGTTCTGTGCAACTTGCACAAAACTTTAAAGAATATCTGGTAAAATCAACTGATAACACAAGGTCAAGTCGGTCAATTCCTTCAACTGTAGCCCTGTCAATTCTTCCCATTTGTCAATCTTGTATTGGAGAGAATTGCGGTGCAGATAGAGTTGCTGGGCCGTTTTAGTTAGGACAGCACTGTTTTCCCAGAGAGAAAGGATAATTTCCTGAATCTGATCCTGATCCAAAATCATCTGATGCAGGTATTCTTTAATGACTCTCAGTTCCACAAGTCTTTCCCCCATACTCCATAGATAGAGCTGTGAAAAGGTGTGTACACCTTGGTGACCTTGGCGCCACCAAGCTTTAAACAAATCCCGCTCCGCTTTGATTAAGTCTGATAGGGCTTGAGGGCCTGTCTGAGACCAAACCTGGCCTAACATGATAGACAGACGAAGGCCAAAGTCATACTCAACCGCTTCAATCATATCAGATAAGATTGAGCGAACAGAGCTATATTTATCTTGTTGAAGAACAAATACATAATCCTGAGCCCCAACCTGTAGCACTGTCTGGCAGTTGGGAAAAAGAGTCCGCATCATGTCTAGCCAAGAGGATAGATTTTCCTGTTGGTAATAGGATAGATGGCAATAAACCAGCTGAATTTTTTTAAATGTTTGCGGTGCCTGCCCCTTCCCCTCAATCAAATAGGGATACCAAGGATTGAGCGAACGAGCCTGCTCCTGCTGGGTCAAAAGGGCAACCAGCTGCTTTTCACGCTCGCTGAGCCCAGCTTCCTCCAGTAAAATCCACTGCTGAGAAGCTAAAGGAAGAGTAAGATAGCCCGGTTTCTCTACTGGCTGATCTGAAATCTGAGCTTCAGGGAACCAGTCTTGTAATTCCTTTGCAATCATATTCTAGCCCTCCACTTTTTGGATGCACCAAGAAATTATAGTCTCTAGACGCTCCAGATTTTCAGTCAGATGGAGATAGCCCATGACCGCTTCAAATCCTGTAGACATGCGATAAGTTACGACATCCGCATTTTTAGCCTTTGTGTGGCTATTGGTATTGCGGCCTCGTTTATAGATTTCTTCTTCTTTTTCCGTCAAGACTTGCTCTTCCAACATGAGGGCAATCAAGTGAGCTTGAGCCTTGGCTGACACATACTTAGTCGCCTCTTGGTGGAGTTTGTTGGGTTTGGTCATGCCTTTAAGGATGAGATGGCGACGGATATACATGGAATAAACCGCATCTCCTTCGAAGGCAAGCGCAATCCCGTTAATGAGATTGACATCAATCACGAGTCCACCTCACTCCATCCTTGGTGTCAAGGAGCTTAATTCCTTGAGCAGCCAATTGGTCACGGATTTGGTCTGCTGTCGCAAAGTCACGATTAGCACGCGCTTCTTGACGTTTTTGGATTAAGGCTTCAATGTCTGCATCCAAAACTTCCTCAACAAAGACAATCCCAAAGACCTCCAACATAGCCGCAAGAGCTTCCTTAACACTTGCATCATAGTTTCCTGAGTTGATCCATTTGGCCATTTCAAAGACAACTGTGATACCGTTGGCAGAGTTGAAATCCTCATCCATAGCAGCTACAAACTTGTCTTTAAAGGCTTGTAACTCTTGGGTATCCACGTTTCCTGTAAATGGTTGTTCGTAAGTGTTCTTCAGATACTTGAGATTGGTCTCGGCGTCTCTCACTGCTTTTTCGGTAAAGTTGATAGGCTTGCGGTAATGCTGAGTCGCAAAGAAGAAACGCAACACTTGACCATCAAGAGTTCTAAGGGCATCATGGACGGTGATAAAGTTACCCAAGGACTTAGACATCTTGACATTGTCGATATTGACAAAGCCATTATGCATCCAGTAGTTAGCAAAAGTCTTACCTGTTTTTGCTTCTGACTGGGCAATTTCGTTGGTATGGTGAGGAAACTCCAAATCAGCTCCACCACCGTGGATATCAATGGTATCTCCCAAAATCTCTGTCGACATGACTGAACACTCGATATGCCAGCCCGGACGACCAGGTCCCCAAGGACTGTCCCAAGAAATCTCGCCTGGTTTTGCAGCTTTCCAAAGGGCAAAGTCTACAGGATTTTCCTTGCGAGCTGTTTCTTCATCGGTACGACCTGAAGCACCCAGCTCCAAATCTTCCAAGGTTTTGTTAGCCAATTTGGCGTAATTGTGGGATTTTTCCACACGGAAATAGACATCCCCTTGGCTCTCGTAAGCATAACCTTTTTCAATCAAGTCTTCCACAAAACGAATGATGTCCGCCATAAACTCCACTACACGCGGATGGCGAGTCGCAGGTTTCACACCCAAGGCCGTCACATCCTCACGAAAGGCAGCGATGTACTTGTCCGCAACCTCCAGAGGCGTGATACCTTCTTCCTTGGCACGGTTGATAATCTTATCGTCTACATCTGTAAAGTTGGAAATATAATTGACCTCAAATCCCCGATACTCAAAATAGCGACGAACTGTGTCAAAAGCTACTGTTGAACGGGCATTGCCCACGTGGATATAGTTATAAACCGTCGGACCACAGACATACATGCGAACCTTGCCCTCTTCAATGGGCATAAATTCACGTAGGCTGCGGGTCATGGTGTCGTAAATTTTAATCATGCGGTCCACTCCCTTCTCTATTTCTGACTTTTTCGGCTGAAAACCAGCTCTGCAAAAGGGCCAAATTGTCTGAGGCTATCCAGTTGGTAAAAGCGCTGCCCTTCCTCTTGAGTAAAGAGGGGAACTCCCTTTCCTAGGATAAGGGGCGCTATCTGAATAATGAGGTGGTCGAAAAGATCCGCATCCAAGAGCGGTCCTACCAAGGAATTACCACCAATCACAAAGACATTTTTGCCTTTGTCAATCTGTTGAACAAAGTCCACCACATCCCCAGCTACTGGCTTGTAATTGATGACAGGCAGGTGCCTATCATGCGTAAAGACATAGTTTTCCGTAGCTTGATAAAAACTTTCTACATCTTGCAAATCTTGGATTTCCTCAAAAGTCCGCTTGCCCATGATGGTGATATCCATTTGCCTGTAAAAGTCATCATAGCTTGTATCCTCTACAGAACCAAGCTGATGCAGCCAGTCTATCCTGTGCTGGCTGTCTGCCAAGTAGCCATCCATGGTGATACAGCCGTAAAAATATACTGCCATTCTTGTAGTTACCTTTCTAGTTCCTTTGCTATTGTCAAAGCGATAGTGAAAAAAGTCATGGCATCAGCTGTCCGCTCTTCATGGCGGGCATCCCAGGTTCGGTTATGATGATCCACATAGTCAGCTGTGTAGAAGAATTGATAGACCTTGCTCTTGCGAAATTGACTCCAAGCCATGATAGCTGAAGCTTCCATATCCACCACTTGTGCACCAGCAGCCAAGCGACGCTTGACCTTATCAGGCGTTTCTCGATAAAAGGCATCAGTCGTCCAAGACTTGGTGCGGATATGCTCGATATTGTGCTTGTCAAAGATGGCTTCCAGCTCGATTAGCAGAGACTCGTCATAGGCTACTTCGTCACCCGGTGGGGCATAATGATAGCTAGTTCCTTCATCACGCAATGCGGCCGCAGGCAAGATGATCTTATCTGCCTCAATTGAGCGGTCCAAAACGCCACAGGAACCTAAAATGATAAAATTTTTGAAGCCTCTAGCTACCAATTCCTCCAGTTGGCCAACTATCATCGGAGCCCCAATCGGAGCCAACATAACTGCTAGCTTGATAGGACCTTGGCGGTAAATATACCATGGACGCTGTCCGTTTATGCTTTTCAAATAGCCTCCTGGATAGACTGCTTCTGACTCAATCAAACGTTTCAGAATTTCGCCATTAAAGGACAGGATGATGGTTTCACACACTTCACCCTTGTCATGGACTGGCTTTTCAGTTGGTTCGATAACAGCAGGTACATTTTCGAATTCTTCTAATAGCATAACTTCTCTTTCTTTAAGGCTCCAGCAAATCCGCCTTCATTTTATTTAGACGGCGCAGTTTGGTCTCATCTTTTTTGGCTTCACTGATATAATGAGCCCATTCACGCTGGTGGCTAGGTGGCAGTTTAATAAAGCGCTCCTTAGCAAGACCATCCAAGCGTTCTTGCAACTCAAGAACTGCCTGGTTCAAAATTGCATCTGATAAATCTGACATAGTTCTTACCTCCTGTCATACTTCACCTCGATAACTTTGCTACCCTATCCTACAGACTTGATGAATGGTGACTGGCTTCACGGGCATGCTCTAGCTTGTCTAGATAGTATTCTCGTTTTTCTTCAACTTCGTGGATCGTCGGCTCATCTTTCTGTCCATGAACTCGGACGATCTTAGCTGGGATTCCGACAACTGTCACATCGCTCGGAACATCTGCCACAACCACTGCACCCGCCCCAACTTTGGCTTTCTCTCCAATTTCAATAGGGCCAATCACCTGAGCGTGGGCCGAAATCAGCGCCCCTTTTCGAACAGTCGGATGGCGTTTGCCAACATCCTTCCCTGTTCCACCAAGAGTCACTCCGTGATAGAGAAGAACGCCTTTTTCAACAATCGCCGTCTCTCCAATCACCAGACCTGAACCATGGTCGATAAAAACACCTGATTCTATCTGAGCACCCGGATGAATCTCTATCTGAGTCCAAAAGCGCCAAAACTGACTGTGCATACGAGCCAGGAGTTTGAAGCCGTGCTTCCAGAGAAAATGCGAGAGACGGTGGGCAGCTAAGGCCTTGACACCTGGATAAGTCAGCAAAACTTCCAAACTGTTGCGTGCCGCTGGATCATTTTCTTTTACAATATCAATGGTTTCGCGCCACCATCCCATACATTTCTCCTTTTCTTATTCTGAATCTTTTGGTGTTTCTGTAAATTCTTTCTTCGATTTGTGGTCCTTGTGATGACGTGGACGGTGAGGTCTCTCAGACTTTTCGCCTTTTTCATCATGCTCAGGTTTTGGTGGACGAGGAAGAAGAGCCTTCATAGAGGCATCGATACGGCCTTTTTCATCAATCTTGATAACCTTAACATCAACTTCATCACCGATAGCTACCAAATCCTCGACACGGTTGGTACGAGTCCAAGCCATTTCAGAAATGTGCACAAGTGCATCTGTCTTATCAAAGAGGTTGACAAAGGCACCAAATTTCTCGATACGAACAACCTTCGCATGGTAAACTTCATCCACTTTAGCTTCACGGACCAAGCCAGCGATGATTTCTTTGGTTCGGTTAATGGCATCTTGGTCGCTAGAGTAGATAGAAACATTACCTTCTTCGTCGATATCAATCTTAACGCCTGTTTCAGCGATAATCTTGTCGATGGTTTCTCCACCCTTACCGATGACAATCTTGATCTTGTCCACATCAATCTTGATGGTGTCAATTTTTGGAGCAGTTGGAGCCAATTCTGGACGAACTTCTGGAATAGTTGCTTGAATCACATCAAGGATTTCAAAACGCGCTTTCTTGGCTTGGGCAAGGGCTTCTGTCAAGATTTCAGCAGTAATTCCTTGAATCTTGATATCCATTTGAAGAGCTGTAATCCCGTCACGAGTACCTGCAACCTTAAAGTCCATGTCTCCAAAGTGGTCTTCCAAACCTTGGATATCTGTCAATACTGTATAGTTATTTCCATCTGAGATAAGTCCCATAGCAATACCAGCTACTGGCGCCTTGATTGGCACACCACCAGCCATAAGGGCAAGAGTTCCCGCACAGATAGAGGCTTGAGAAGATGAACCGTTTGATTCCAAGACCTCTGCTACCAAGCGGATCGCGTATGGAAATTCTTCCAAACTAGGCAAGACTTGAGCAAGAGCACGCTCACCGAGAGCACCGTGACCAATTTCACGACGACCAGGGGCACCGTAACGGCCTGTTTCCCCTACAGAGTATTGAGGGAAGTTATAGTGGTGCATAAAGCGTTTCTTGTACTCTGGATCCAAACCATCGATGATTTGAGTTTCTCCCATCGGAGCCAAGGTCAAAACTGAAAGGGCTTGAGTTTGTCCTCGAGTAAAGAGACCAGAACCATGTACACGAGGAAGATAGTCAACCTGCGCATCTAAAGGACGGATTTCATCGACTTTACGACCGTCAGGACGCACCTTGTCTTCTGTGATCAAACGACGCACTTCAGCGTGTTCCATTTGTTCCAAGATTTCAGCCACATCACGCATAATACGGTCAAATTCTTCGTGGTCTGCATATTTTTCTTCGTAAACAGCAGTCACTTGGTCTTTAACTGCTTGAGTTGCAGCTTCACGAGCCAATTTTTCTTCTACTTGGACCGCTTTTTGGAGGTCGCTGTTGTAGGCTGCGATGATTTCAGCCTGCAAGTCCGCATCTACATGAAGCAATTCCACTTCTGCTTTTTCCTTACCGACCGCAGCAACGATTTCTTCTTGGAAGGCAATCAATTCTTTAACAGCTTCGTGTCCTTTGAGAAGAGCTTCCAACATGATTTCTTCTGACAATTCTTTGGCACCAGACTCAACCATGTTGATAGCGTGCTTGGTACCAGCTACTGTCAATTCAAGAAGTGATTGCTCTGCTTGTTCTTGAGTAGGGTTGATGATGATTTGGCCATCGACATAACCCACTTGTACCCCAGCGATTGGTCCGTCAAATGGAATATCTGAGATAGAAAGCGCCAAGGATGAACCAAACATAGCCGCCATTGGAGCAGAGGCATTTTCATCATAAGAGAGCACTGTGTTGATTACTTGCACTTCGTTACGGAAACCTTCCGCAAACATAGGACGGATTGGACGGTCAATCAAACGCGCTGTCAAAGTCGCATCTGTTGAAGGACGTCCTTCACGTTTCATAAAGCCACCAGGAAACTTCCCAGCCGCATACATTTTTTCTTCGTAGTTAACTTGAAGTGGGAAGAAATCCCCAGTTGCCATTTTCTTAGACATAACGGCAGCAGTCAAGACAGTTGACTCACCGTAACGCACGACAACAGAGCCATTTGCTTGCTTAGCAACCTGGCCAGTCTCTACAACCAACTCACGACCCGCAAAAGTCGTTTGAAACACTTGTTTTGTCATTTTAATCCCCTTTGGATTGATGAAATTATACGCCTTGCCTACAAAGATCAAGATACTAAGGTCACAAAAAGCAAAGTAAAAATAGGAAACTGGCGAAGTCTTCGATGAAGACAAGACAGTTTATCTTTTTTACACAGCTTTTCGGCCGAGTTCAATTACTCATGATAGCATAGATTGACGCAGTGTGCGATGCACACCAGGAAATCTATCTTTTTCACTAGGGATTTAGCCCGTGTTCAACTACCTAAATACCTTGAAAAGTTTAAAAATATTATTCTTTAGCATTTGTACCTTTTATAGCAGATTTGAATAGCTAAGAATCTGTTTATACCCTCATCTTTGTATCAAGTACGTACAGAGTCTATTTTATCATATTTTTCTTAAAAAGTGCGGGCTTTTCTATTAAAAAGGAACCATTCCCCTCACCTGAGAAGAATGGTTTGCTTTTTATTATCCTAAAGACTGATGATTAAACAAGGCGTGGGTTGCTTGGTGGATGTATTTTGCTGTTTCAGCATTGTTCATGGTGTAGAGATGCACACCTGCGACATCTTGAGTTACCAAGTCCACGATCTGATCCACTGCATAGGCAAGTCCTGCTGCTCTGAGCGACTCAGGGTCATGCTCATACTTGTCTAAGATGGCCTTAAATTTACGTGGAAGATGGATATTCTCACATGTCTTCAAGAGACGAAGCGCTTGGTTACGGTTAAGAATGGGCATAATCCCCGCATGAATAGGAACATCAATCCCTGCCAAGGTACACTTGTCTTGGAAATCATAGAAACGCTCATTATCAAAGAAAAGCTGCGTTACAAGGCTGGAACAGCCTGCATCTACTTTCTTCTTGAGATTTTGAATATCCGAGATCTGGTTTGGCGAGTCAGGGTGTCCCTCTGGGTAGCAAGCTCCGATAATATCAAAGTGAGGGGCTTGTTCCTTGATGAACTCGATCAAGTCCGTTGCATAGCGGAAATCCTTTTGTGGTTCCACATCAGGGATAATATCCCCACGCAAGGCCAAGATTTTCTGTACCCCAACCTTATCCAAGTCCGCAATGGTTTCAGCAACCTTGTCCTTGGTCAGATAGATAGCTGGCAAGTGGGCAATAGTTGGAATCGCCAAGTCATTCTGGATAAAGTCAGCCAAACGAACCGTCGTTTCCTTGATATTAAATTTATTATTGCTGGCAGTCACACTGATAAAGTGCGGTGTCAGCTCCCGCATATCCTGCAAGGCTGAAATAATATTATCATTACCCACAGCTGGGTTTGGAGGGAACACTTCAAATGAAAGTGACGGCGTTTGGCGTGACATATTCATTATCCTTTTCTAGTTTTCTAGTTGATTTCTTACTGATCAACCATGTATGGAGAAATGTCTTTTCTTACAATTTCTCACGCGCAGCTTTAGCAGCTTCAACAAGGCGGATCAAGCTTTCTTTTGTTTCTGGAATACCACGTGTTTTCAAACCACAGTCAGGGTTGATCCAAACTTTCTTGCTTGGCACTTTGGCAAGAATAGCATCGATTGTGTGGTCGATTTCGCCTTCATTAGGCACACGAGGAGAGTGGATATCGTAAACCCCAGGTCCCACTTCTGTTTGGAAGTTTTTCGCTTTGAGTTCGTCCAAGATTTCAAGGTTGGAACGGCTTGCTTCAAAGGAAATAACGTCCGCATCCATGTTGTCGATAGCTGGGATGATATCTGTAAATTCTGAGTAACACATGTGAGTGTGGATTTGAGTGTCTGGCGCTACTGTTGAGTGTACCAAGCGGAAGGCAGGAATAGCCCAGTCAAGGTAGTCTTCGTACCAGTCGCTACGACGGAGTGGCAATTTCTCACGAAGAGCAGCCTCGTCGATTTGGATGATTTTCACACCTGCAGCTTCAAGGTCAAGAACTTCATCCTTGATGGCAAGAGCGATTTGAAGAGTTGAATCCTTGATAGAAATGTCTTCACGTGGGAATGACCAGTTAAGGATGGTAACAGGTCCTGTCAACATACCCTTAACAGGTTTGTCAGTACGGCTTTGTGCGTAGCTAGACCATTTCACAGTGATTGGGTTGAGACGAGTGACATCGCCCCAGATGATTGGTGGTTTCACCCCACGCATACCGTATGATTGTACCCAACCATTCTTAGAGAAGAGGTAACCTGACAAGTTTTGACCAAAGTACTCAACCATGTCGTTACGCTCGAACTCACCGTGTACAAGCACGTCGAATCCAACTTCTTCTTGCCATTTGATCCATTCGTCGATAGTTTCAGCAAGGAAAGCATCGTATTCTTCTTGTGACAATTCACCTTTACGGAAGGCCAAACGTTTCGCACGAACTTCCTTAGTTTGAGGGAATGAACCGATGGTTGTTGTTGGAAGAGCTGGAAGTTTAAAGGCTTCTTCTTGGATGGCTTCACGTTCCGCAAAGGCTGGCAAACGAGTGTAGTCAGCGTCTGTCAATCCAGCGATACGCGCACGAAGTTCTGCATTTTCACCCACACGTTCAGTCGCAAAGAGTTCTTTGTTAGCTGCAAGAGCTTCTGCACCTTGACCATTGCGGATAGCATCCAAATCACGAATCTCATCCAATTTTTCAACTGCAAAGGCAAAGTGGTTCAAGATAGCTGGTTCAAATTCTTCATTAGCAGTTGTAAATGGCACATGAAGAAGTGAGCATGAGCTAGTCAAAACGATGTTTTCAGCTGGGATTTGTTCAAGAATCGCCAAGCTCTTTTCATAGTTGTTACGCCAGATGTTCTTACCATTGACAATACCTGCATAGAGAGTCTTGTCAGCTGGGAAGCCACCTTTAACGAGTTCAAGAGTTTTCTTACCTTCAACGAAGTCCAAACCAATGGCATCTACTGGCAAGTTCACAAGGTCAGCGTAGACGTCACGAACGTCACCGAAGTAAGTTTGAAGCAAGACTTCAAGACCTTTCTTGTCAGCCAAAAGCTTGTTGTAGAGGTTCAAGAAGAGGGCTTTTTCTTCAGCTGTCAAATCTTTGACAAGAGCTGCTTCGTCCAATTGGATACGAGTCGCACCAAGCTCAGCCAATTTAGCAAAGACCTCTTGGTAAGCAGCTACTAAGCTATCTACGAAGTCTTCTGCTTTCACACCGTCTTCAAAATCTGACAATTGAAGGAAAGTGAACGGACCTACAAGGACTGGACGAGTGTTGAGACCAAGTTCTTTTGCTTCTTGGAACTCATCAAAAATCTTGTGACCAGCCAATTTAACTTGAGTGTCTTTTTCAAATTTAGGAACGATGTAGTGGTAGTTGGTGTTAAACCATTTCTTCATCGGAAGGGCACGCACGTCCCCTTTTTCTCCTTGGTAACCACGTCCCAAAGCAAAGTAGCGTTCAAGATCAGACAATTCCAAGTTTTGAACGGAAGCAGGTACCACGTTGAAGAGGAAAGCTGCATCTAGGAAGTTGTCATAGTGAGAAAAGTCATTTGATGGGATTTCAGTGATGCCTTTTTCTTTGACGATGTTCCAGTGTTTAGCACGCAATTCTTTTGCTGCGGCAAGGAGTTCTTCTTCTGAGATTTCTTTTCTAAAGTATTTTTCAGTTGTAAATTTTAATTCGCGGAATTCGCCCAAACGAGGGAAACCGATGATCGTAGTTGACATGATGTGTCCTCCAAAATTTGTTGTTGAAACTATCTTAACAGAAAAGAAACTGTCTGTATAATTGTAAATAATTAGGCTTTGATATAGTTTGAAACTATATCACTGTTTTAAACAAAAGAAAAAGACTTGAGATCTGTGTCTCAAATCCTTTGTATTGCTTGTTTGGTGGCTGTATTTTAGTTGGAATGCTCAAACGAGCTATTGACGATTTTCATCAGTGACTATGGCTTGCTATTAGAAAAGACTATAGGTTGGTTTTCTTTTGTAATTCTGATATTTCCCTGAAAAAGTGCGGACGGGAGGTAAAATTGTTCTGTGGATGATTTTAGCCAACCAAGTAATCTCTTCTCTATCAACCTTTTTCCTGTTCAAGTGGAACGACTGCTAGTGTCTTTCCTAAACTTGCTAAAACTTTTAAGACCGTATCCAACTGAGGACTGGTCTTTCCTGTCTCCATCCTAGCTATAACAGGCTGGCTTACTCCACTGAGTTCCTCTAGCTTTTTCTGACTGATACCTTGCTCATGTCTAGCCTCAATCAACTCACTCATGATATCCACTCGCATATCACTTTCAAGGATTTCCTCCTTGGTAAAGAGTTCAGATCGGATATCCTTCCAATTACTTCCAATAGCACTATTCTTCATCACTTAACCCTCTTTCTTTTATGTCCTTCAGTTCACGCTTGGCTTTTGAAACAAATTATAACTTAAAAGTTATTAAAAGTAAATCCTAATACTCTTAAAAAGAAGACCTTAGAATCATTCTAAAGGTCTCATATTTATTATTCAAAAAAATTACGAGAAGAGTTATAATATGGAGCTAATCCTGACTCTTACTCCAGCTCAATGCCTTTCTCTCGGAGATTAGCTAAACACTCCTCATAGTATTCTGCATCATGTTCACTATAGATGGTCTTGCCTAGTTTCTCCTCTGCTAAGTCTTGATAAGAAGGGCAGGTCTTGCCACGGTAGTTCTTATCCAGCCACTCTGGACTGACATTGTAGCCACGGATTGCCATCTCCTCCATGATCAAGCGATGATAGGCATAGAGACGATAAGGCGAGTGGGTAAAGACATAGTCCACCGTCGCATGCTTTCTGCCCCAGCCATTGCCACGAAGAGCACAGCACTCTCGATGTTGCCCCAAAAGCTGCGGACGGGGAAGTTGTGAAATCAAAGCCTCATGCCAAAGTCTCATGAGAGTCTCCTTTCAGTAAAGTCGAATGTTGCAAATAGGTATTGGGATAGCGATCCAGCAACTCTCTCGTCTTAGCGATTAAGTCTTCCTTAGAAGCCTGACCAAAGCGGTAGCGATCCAGCAAGAGCATGTAGTCTTTGCATTCAACATCTGTCGCTTTCTTTTTGAAATAGCCCCAAATATGCTGAAAGGCATTGCAAACCTGACCCCTGTGTTCTGGGATTTGACAGGCACGGTCAATCATCTCTTGAACCTGACTCACCTCCACCTCTTCATTCTTCAAGTATTGGCGAATCTCATTGTAAATATTGCTGGAATGGCTCAAAACGAGGTATTTGTTTCTAGCCCAGAGTTGTTGGCACTGGGATTTTTGATTAGTTTGTTCCATCTTTCTCCTTACTTTCTATCCGTTTCCAGGAAATATGGAAACAAAGTTGTATCCTAAAAATGAGCGAATTATCAGCGGAATATGAGCGAATCAATTGGCTCCATCACCCTTTAAAGTGTTTCAAAAACTCTTTGAGCTCGGCATCGGCTTCTGGTGTGGTTCCGTGGAGTTGACCGAGCATTTCAAGTAATGCAGCTGTTTGTCTTTCGATTGCTTTATTTGTCTCGTTAATCTTGCTGACGATGTCTGTCAGCGGCTCGACTTCTTCTTCCTCACCAGTACTTAATCTCACCGTCTCTAAAACCATTCAACCGAATTCCTAGAGGTTGAATGGACGAACTGCTAATCAAGCCCTTAGATAAAAGATAACTTCTCATCTTTTCGTTGAAATTGTTTTTCTTAACCGTGACAACATTGTTTCCTTTTTCGTTCCTATTTAATTTTTCAAAAGCTTTTTCCCATTCGTTATATACATCAGAATCTCCCAAAAAATCCATTATCTCCCACAGTTCAAATAGATCTAGATATTCCCCTAACAAAGCTAACCTATGTGTTGAGATTTCAGGATTAGATAGTAAATTATCCTTGAGCAGACTTGTACGATCTGAAGATTCAATATCGTCCATAGCCAATAACTCTCGGCATAACTGAATACTAATTTCTTCACTATCTAATCTAATCAAGTCATCCCAGTTTTCTTTAGCTAGCTGTCTTATCTTAATTTTGATAGATTCATCTGCATTGTCATAATAATTGGAACTAATTATATAACTTAAATCATCTATATCAAATTTAGAATCAAGGATATGAGCAACAAGTTCAAGAGAAAATTGCTTATTTTTTATGCTTACATAATCCAGAGAATCTATTATTTGTAGCTTGTAGGAATCATCTATTTCCTCATATTGCAACAAATCATTGAGTTCCGTTTCATCATGAACGTCTTCTTCAATCTCAAGATACTTTTCAATATTCCTTGAAATGAAATAATTTTTCATTGATGGATATTTTTCTCTGATGAACTTAAGATTATTAGCATTAAATTTTATAACATTCAAATCTATCAAAACTTCCAATCTATCATCTGAAAGCCCCGTTACATCAAAGTTTTCGTAATGCCATTGCATTGATGTAAGCATTGTTCTATATATAGTTAAGTTCAGATTATCTTCAGATACAATTTGAACAAAAAAATCTTCCTGTACTTCCTCATCAAGTTGTACAAAAATTTCTCGGTTCAATACAAAATTGGGATCTTGATTAATAAAAGGAACCAGATATTCATCAATATTCCTAAATAAAGTAAAGTAGGAACAAACAATCTCAGAATTAACTTGCCCTTTTTTAAGCAGCACAAGATTTTCTATCAGTTTTATATCATTAGATAATCCTTGAAACTTCTCTACAGTATATTTAATGGAGAAGTTTGGAATATTATTGAATATACTTACGGCAGGTGTAATCTCCCCATCTTCGTAATCCTCAACTCTATATAAAATATCATGTTTAAGTAAGTGTTCAATATAAGAAGAATCATCATCCATTTTCCCGTTTGATATTTTTATATAAACATTGACGTATTGTAACAAATTATCTTCCGAATCTAAACAGTAGTCCAACAGTGATTTCAATTCAATATTTTTACTAATAAGTTCAAAATTCTTGTGAGTATATTCATAATTAGTATATCTTTTTCCCAAATTCCATTTTATAAAAAATTTCAAATTATTCTCAGAAATCGAATATAAATCATTCCGATAGATATAATTCATTATTTCTTTATAATCTGTAAGTTTTTTTTCATCTAATAAGGATTCATAAATACGCTGTGAATATTCTCTAACTTTCATCTCAATATTTGATAAATTTTTTGTAAACTGCTGAATTTCATAACTCATATTTGGAGAAAGAAGCTCTTGATTATCATTTATATATCCTGAAATCAATACTTTTGTTTTTTCAGGAATGTCACTCAAATCAACTAAATTCATCAATGATAGTATTAGACTATTTTTATTTGGAGCAGCATATCCTCCATTTTTAATTTCTAAATACTCGTTAAAAAGACTAACATTGTGCTCCAACCATTTCTTAAAAAATAATTTAATAGTCTCTTTTTTATAAATTACACCTTGACCTGATGTAGCTCTATCTAATGTATTGTAAAAGTTGATTAAGAAATCCAAAACATCCTCTTGTTTAAATACTTGAGCTAAACACTCATTATCATTTTCTTTTCTGGAATTTAGTAAATAGTCAAATAAATTATAATTTAGCACATAACTATATCTATAATCTTTAATCGACAAGCGATTAACTATTTCATTTGTATTGGTTAAAGAAATATCATAATTACCATCACGTCCAGAAACAACATTTCTTAAATATTCTTTTTCTTCTACCGTTATAGTATTTTCATAGAAATGATTCAAATAATCTTGATAGCTCTCATCAATATAAGCATTTCTAATTAGGAAAGAAATTATTGAGGATTGAGGATTCTTTCTTATTTCTTCGGTAAAATCACTTTTAAAATCATCAATATCTGTAGCATATTGGTAAACATCTGATAACCTATAACTATCTAGTTTCCCAAGCTCATCGTTCAGTTTCTTAATTTCTTTTTCCAATTTTTCTATGAGCTTCTTATTCCTAATATTCTCTAAACGTTCTTGGAATTCTGGAGTATTTTTATCTGGAAATATAGACTCAATACCCGTATTTCGTTTATATTGATTATTCTCTGCGTCACTATAATCTTCAAAGGTCCAAATTTCACTATCATCTGCCAGTAACGCTTTTATGTAATCCGAACGTGATGAAAAATCTGATTCAGATTTACTATTTACTTTAATTACTTTTCTACCAGGTGGTACTTTCAAAATAGTTCCATATAATTCAAGCTCATCGTTTAATTGTTCTTCCTCTGCCTTCTCTATCTTTTTCTCCAATTCTTTTATCTTACTATTTAATTTCTCCCTACTATTTTTTAATGCTATTTCTTTTGAGTTCAATAGTTCAAATAAATATCCTTGATTTTTTTGTAAAAGCGAAAAGTCTTTAGGGAAAATATTTTTATACACTATCATCGAAAATACTTTCTCAGGATTTAATTTCAAAGTACTCAATACTTCTTTATAGGTCAAATACTCATTACAAATATTATTTATCAGACGCATATCATCAAGGTATAGTGAGATATTAAATAAAAACTTTTCATCCAATTCCTCACAAATTTTCATATCATTTAATATTTCTGATAGCTTATCATAGGAATTTGAAGCCGTTACAACAGGCACTATTGGAATAATAAAATCAAAAAATTTCGTTCGTTCTTGTGACTCAAATAAATCATCTTTAACAAGATAGAAGAAAACCAGTTTAGGTTCTTTACATACTTCTCTTTTTCTATTAATAACAATATTTAATTCCTTAATTTTTTCAAAGATTCTTGAATCATTGAAACGCTCAATATCTTCAAAAACTATGACATCTGCCTTAGATTGTTTAAACAGATATATTACGTCATCCAAATACCTATCAAAATAAGATACTTTGCTATTCTCATTTGAAAAAACTTCTATATCCGTCTCTATTTTATCTGATTTTAGCGATAGGTGTTTAATGAATCCAATATCTCTTTGTAGCTTTAATAAATAAAAAATTCCATATAGCAATAACGCAAATATGATAGCGAGCGCTAATAATCTAGAAGTTACATCAGTCGTCCAAGAAAGCCAAGAGACTTCCTTGATCAAATTAACCCATGTGTTAAAATTAAAAGAATACAGAAACAGCAGCAATAAAGAAAATAAATAAGCCGTATTCCTCCAAGGATGAATTTGTGACTCTGCATCAAGAGTTTTAAAAATTGATTTTCTAATCGAGTTAGGTTCAATCTGATGGAGTAATTGATTGATAATCTTTCCCTCAATTGTATTTATTTGACGGTTATTAAGTCCTTTTTCTTCATTTTTTATAGTCTCATCATACTGAGCAAGAGAAATATGGATAAACTTTTTATTTTTAGTTTTTTTTAGAAGCTCAATCAATCTTCTTATTCCTATTTTTTCTGATTGACAATCATGTAAAAATTTCTTAAAAAACTCAATTACTTCTTTAATTCCTATTTTGGGAGAGCTGTTATTTTGCAAACGCTTCTCAAAACTCTCAATGACACTGCTTTTACCAGCTCCATAGTTCCCTGTAATTGCGACATTTGTTGGTTCTGATTCATCACTTATAACATACTCCAAAGCTTGTAATGTGACTAGTTGAATTTCTACATTTTTATTCGATGTAAGTGAACGGAACCTATACTCTTTTTCCATCAACAATCTCCCTTTTTCTATCTCATTATTACTGTTTATTATTTGAATTTTTCTTCTAACACCTACCATTATATCAATTCTAACTCAGTATATAAAGCTTTTATATACAAAACACCCCTTAGAAACCTGCTTCTAAGGGGTTGTCTTTATCCTGCCACTTGTGTAGCTTCTTCTACTTTTACTTTTTTATCCTTCTTACTTGAACCAGTCAATCGTCGTTTACTGTCTCGGATTGTATTGAGGTCTTTAAGGAGTTGGGTCAGGTGCTCTTTTTCAGGATAGGCTTCTGCGCTGGCTGCGGTGTAGCGCATAAAGAGGTCGTAGATGCTGGTTAGTTCCGTACGGACTTGTCTGGTCTTACCGACTTCCTTAGCAGACTTATGCGCACGCGCCTGACTTTCCACCTTATCATATTCCTCCTGCGCACTAATCACCGCCGTCAGCATAGGGGTCAAGCCTAGACTGGTAACTGCTGTCTGGTAGGGTTCCTCACTAAGCGTTTTGAGCAGACTCTTGATTTCTGCCGTTTCCACATCATTGCTGTGCTTGGTGATATCCTTGTACTTGGCAAAGACTGGTTTCAAAGTCTCATGAGCTTCTTTGAGTTTGGTCTCCTTGATCTTAGCAAAGCCTCTATGAAGAGTAAAGAGACCGACTAGGGCACTGTCACGATTGCGATCGACTTCGGTCAGATTCGTCGCCTCTTTCTTTTCTACGATAGCGAGTTGGCCTTGGAAGTCTGCTAGCTTGCTCTTGAAGGAATCAAGATGCTTGCTATACATAGGCTCGTCCTTATGTGCCTTGGCAAAAACTTCTAGTAGTTGACCCGTATCTACCATGAGACTTTCAAACTCACGGTTGGTAAAGTTGGTATAGCTTAGGGGGCGGATGGTAAATGTTTTTGTCATGATGATAACCTTTCTATTTAACGAATCATTTAGTTTTTTCTTTATCAAATAAAGACTGGATTAGTTCTGGAAGATAGACCTGTTTTTGATCTGTTTTTACAATGCTTCCTTGTCTAGGAGGTTGAATCAAAGGTCTATCCTTTCTTACATAGACTTGAAGCAATACACAGACCAAAAATAGGAGTCCCCATAGAGGAAGGTCCGATAGGATACTCTCCTTATTTTCTTTATCTTTCTTCATCAGATTTCTCCTTTAAGTTGATAAGACAATTCTAACAAATAGCAAAGAACTTAGGACACTCATCCGCTCAACTGTCTACTTTATCATCCCAACTGCACTTTTTCAGTCTATTTCTTACTTTTACTGGATAAATCAGTCATTTTAAAATAATACTCAATGAAAATCAAAGAGCAAACTAGGAAGCTAGCCGCAGGTTGCTCAAAGCACGGCTTTGAGGTTGTAGATAGAACTGACGAAGTCAGTAACCATACCCACAGCAAGGCGACGCTGACGTGGTTTGAATTGGATTTTTGAAGAGTATTAAAAATCCCTATCTGACTGGAAACATATCCGTCTGTCAAATAGAGACTCTTACTATTTTTAGATTTTAACTTTACTAACTTTAGAATACATCTAAACTTTAGGAAAGATGGCTATTCGAAAGCTAGAAGACCTCAAAACTTTCTCAGATAGACTATTCGAAGCTTAGAATACTCATAAATTTATGTACTTCTTGCTATTCTAAGTTTAGAATACCTGTAAACTTTAGGAAATTCATATCTTCGAAACTTCGAATAGCTACCTACCCTACTCGAATCGACTTTTAACCTTCTTCTTAGTCAAGGTACGGTCATTTTTATTGGAGAGAGCTTTGATACGAGCTTCGAGAAGGATTTTCCGCCCGGCCTCTGTTCGTGTATAGACAAGGTGATAACGTCCGATAGTTGGTCTCAGAAAGTCGAGGAATTTCTGTGCTTCTTCCTTGCGCTTGTCAAAAAGACTTGGCACGACATAGTAAGGTGACTGACCTTGTCGGACTTTCTCTGCCTTCAAGAGATAGCGCTGATTGTCCACTGGAGCAAAGAACTCTCCCACAGTCTGAGCAAACAGCTCCTTGTCCCTCATGCTTCCTCCTTTGAGATAGGCAAAAACCATATAATTTTCCTTGTCCTCTTCTACCTGAACACGGGATTGATCATCTGTTAGATGCCCTGAATCTAGCAGAGCCTTTCGGATTTGCTCCCCCAGAGACTGCAAGCGTTTATAGGGACTTTTATAACGGAGGTAGCGCCAAGATGCAAAGACCAAAAAGAGGAGACAGGCTGCCGTAAGCCACCAAACTCTAATCAGTCTCAATCTAAACAACAAGAGCAATAAATCCACTGCTAGGAGCAACAAAGACATGCGAACCCATTTTAATGCATCAAACTGGAGCATGATTGGAATCTTCTGTTGTTGAGCAGCGACTTCAGTGACAATCTCAAATCGATCTGCCACTACGAGAGCATCTTGCCATTTTTTGCGCAAGCCTGCTCGATCCTTGGAGAGACTCTTAACTCGCTCATTATACTCGCTGATTTGCTTTTTCCTAAAGGGGGGCTTTGGAAAATCCAAACGATCCAAACCGGTCTCAATACTCTCCTGATTATAGGCCAAGCCAAGAAAATGCTCCATCCGTCGCGACAAGGTCTGCAGATCCTGATTGCTCTCTGGTCTAGGCTCCTCACCAGGAAGAGTGATAAGTGCTTGCGCTTGAACGGCTACCAGATGCCAGATGTTACTGGTCTTTTCTGGATGGCACGGCCAAATACGAATGGCACGGCCACGCATCTGGTTACTTAGCATAAAGCTCCCCACAAAGCTTCCGAGGATTAGGGAATTAACACAAGGAGCATCCCAACCCTCTCCGAGGAGAGATTTGGTTCCTACTAGGACTTGAATCCGCCCTCGTTGAAAAAGCTCCGTCACTGCCGCTACGATTCCCTTAGCTGAGCTTGGAAAACCAACCTGCACATAATCTTTTTGATCTAAGTGACCAATAGATGAGAAACTAAGAGGAACCTGAGGCAAGAGTTCCTTCAACTCTGCTGCCACATCGGTAGGCAAAATAACGACACTACCTGACAAGACAGCCAAAGACACAGGTATCTCTTGCTCCTGAGCTTTCCGACGAATGCTTTCAAAATAAGGGAGAACCCCCAACTGAGAAATGGTTGCCTGATTATCTCCCAGATAGGTAGCAAAATCCTTGCGAATATAGTCAGCTAGTACTAACTGTCTCAGTTCCTGACCTAGACTCTCATACTCTGTCCAGAAGATATCAGCGATGGCAGACAATTTCCCCAGAGATTGAGTTAAAAGCTGATCAGAAACCTTAGACTTAACCAGATAAACCTGACGTTTTTCCACCAACCCACGAGCCTTCAAGTCAGCCTCTAACTTTTTCCTATATCCATCTAGATCCTCATACCAATCTGGTGTCTGATAGAGCATGCTCTGCAACAGTGTCTCCAGCCAGTAGGAGGTCAATGCTGGAAGCTTCTGGGTTCCCAGTAAATTTTGCAAAGAGGGAGGAATCGTTAACCCCTGAGAATGCATATAAATCAACATAGCGGACAAATACTTGGGATCTTCTAAGAGCAAATCAGATGAAATATCCCCTTTGAGGACCTTAGACCCTGCTACAAATGTTTGAAAATCAGGATCAACTATAAGGTGGTGAATATAGTCCCACTTAGTCTCCTCAAACCGTTTGAGACGTTCCGCCTCTTCAGCTGTTGGTGAACACATATAGACAAAATCCTGATGAGGGCAAAGAGTGTCTTCCTTGACTAATTCGGGTACCGTGATTTCTTGGTCGATTTCCCCACACATACGGATATAGCGTTCCCAGAGTTCAGGATCGCTGTCATAAGGTGGTGTCGCTGTCAAGGAGATGAGTTTCAGCGGTCCATACTGCTTGCGAAAGGCTTCCAGACTTTTCCACCATTCATTGCGCAGGTGGTGGCATTCGTCCAAACAAAGAGTCGCAACTTTCTGAGCTCTTAGGCTTGCAAGCAAATCAAACCCCACAAAATCCTCTGCTTCTCCATCTTCTTGTGATTGAAGTTGGTTCATGGCACTATGAAAAGCCTGATAGGTCACAATCGTTAATGCCTTCATCTCCTTTAAGTTTTGGGAAACGAGGTCTGAAAGCCTCTGACCATCCTCTAGAAAAGCAGTTTGGATCCTATCTACCCATTGTTCGCGAATGGTGACAGTCGGAACTAAAACAAGGGCTGGGTTGCCAAAACGAGCGATTAGCTCGATACCAATGGTTGTCTTTCCAGACCCTGGAGCAGCCACTAGATGAACATGACCGTCTGCTTGATAGTCCTGAAAACGATCCAAGACCTGTTTTTGATATTGGCGCCAGCTTCCTTCAAAGTTTAAACCTAACATGATACTCCTCATTCTATACCGTCATTTTCTTATTCTCATTTTACCACACTTATTTCTCCAGCCAGATAATCCAGATAGTTTTTCTCCACAAAATATGGTATAGTAGAATCATACTATCTATGAGGAGTTTACATGTCACAGGATAAGCAAATGAAAGCTGTTTCTCCCCTTCTACAGCAAGTCATCAATATCTCATCTATCGTCGGGGGAGTCGGCACCTTGATTTTCTGTATTTGGGCCTATCAGGCAGGAGTGTTACAGTCAAAGGAAACCCTATCGGCCTTTATCCAGCAAGCTGGGGTTTGGGGGCCTCCACTCTTTATCTTTTTACAGATCCTACAAACCGTTGTTCCGATTATTCCAGGAGCTTTGACCTCAGTGGCTGGGGTCTTTATTTACGGCCACATCATCGGAACCATCTATAACTATATCGGTATCGTGATTGGCTGTGCTATTATCTTTTACCTGGTGCGTCTCTATGGAGCTGCCTTTGTTCAGTCGGTCGTCAGCAAGCGCACCTATGACAAGTATATCGGTTGGCTAGATAAGGGCAATCGTTTCGAGCGGTTCTTTATCTTTATGATGATCTGGCCTGTCAGTCCAGCTGACTTTCTCTGTATGCTGGCTGCCCTGACCAAGATGACCTTCAAACGCTATATGATTATCATCATTCTGACCAAGCCCTTTACTCTAGTGGTTTATACTTATGGTTTGACCTATATCATTGATTTCTTCTGGCAGATGTTTTGAGAATAGAAAATAGCCTGATACTAAATATACTTTGGTATGGAAATCATGCCAACTTTTCGATAGTGAATCGAGGACTAACCTAGCCTTTCCGCCGTGATAGAAAGACCTGAAATCTCATGGTTTCAGGTGTTGGGAAACTTTGAGACAGTAGGCTCAAAGTTTCGATATGGAATTTCGAAGAAAGTCGCTACCGTCCATAATCACTTAAGGAAAGGCTCAAAAAAATTGTCTTCAAACAAAACATCCGTTTGGTTGCCCAAGCGGATATTTTCTTTGTTTTATTTTGCGACACTCTTAGCAAGGACAAAGTTCCCAAGTGTGGCAGAACCATTGCCTGCGACTGCTGGAGTCACGATATAGTCACGCACGTCTGGTACTGGTAGGTAACCATTTAGAAGAGCAGTGAATTTCTCACGTACACGGTCCAGCATGTGTTGTTGGGCCATAACCCCACCACCAAAGACGATGACGTCTGGGCGGAAAGTCACAGTAGCATTGACCGCAGCCTGAGCGATATAGTAGGCTTGAACATCCCAGACAGAGTTGTTGAGTTCAATGTTTTCCCCACGAACACCTGTACGAGCTTCCAAACTTGGACCAGCTGCATAACCTTCCAAACATCCATTATGGAAAGGACAAACACCATTAAATTCTTTTTCAATATCCATTGGGTGTCTAGCCACATAATAATGACCCATCTCAGGGTGACCAACACCGCCAATAAACTCGCCACGTTGGATAACACCTGCACCGATACCTGTACCGATTGTGTAATAAACCAAGTTTTCGATACGACCGCCGGCATTATTACGAGCAACCACTTCACCGTATGCAGAACTGTTTACGTCTGTCGTAAAATACATAGGCACGTTTAGAGCGCGACGAAGAGCACCAAGCAAGTCGACATTTCCCCAGTTAGGTTTTGGAGTTGTTGTGATAAATCCATAAGTTTTTGAGTTTTTATCGATATCGATTGGACCAAATGAACCAATGGCAAGTCCTGCAAGATTGTCAAATTTTGAGAAGAACTCGATGGTTTTATCGATTGTTTCAATAGGTGTTGTTGTAGGAAATTGTACCTTTTCTACAACGTTATAGTTTTCATCTCCGACAGCACAGACAAATTTTGTACCGCCCGCTTCCAAGCTTCCGTATAGTTTTGTCATGATTAACCTCTTGTATTTATTTTCTTTATTATAGCATATTTCCAGACTGAAAATTGCTCAATATTTTAGATTTTCCTCTGTAAATTTTACCATTCAAGCAAAAACGAACAAACATGACATTTGTTCGTTTTTTTGTTTTATTAAGCTTTAACTTCGATGATTGCGTCACCCTTAGCAACTGATCCAGAAGCAACTGGATTTACTGAAGCAAAGTCTGCAGTGTTTGTTACGATAACCATAGTTGTGTTATCAAGACCTGCAGCAGCAATCTTAGCTGAGTCAAATGTTCCAAGAACATCTCCAGCTTTAACCTTGTCACCTTGGGCAACTTTATGGTTGAAGCCTTCACCGTTCATTGAAACAGTGTCGATACCAACGTGAATTAAGATTTCAGCACCGTTAGCTGTTCTCAATCCATAAGCATGGCCAGTTGGGAAGACGATTGTTACTTCAGCATCAGCTGGTGCATAAACAACATCTTGGCTAGGTTTCACGGCGATACCTTGTCCCATAGCTCCACTTGAGAATACTGGGTCATTCACATTTGAAAGAGCAACAACGTCACCAACGATTGGTGTTTGGATAACACCTTCGCTAGGTGAAACCACAGTACCAGTTACTGCTTCTTCTGTTAAACGGTCAGTTTCAGCTTCAGAAATTGCTCCTGAAACTTCTTCTACTTCATCTTCGTAACCAAACATGTAAGTAAGAGCAAAACCAAGTACAAATGATACAGCTACCATAAGAAGGTATTGTAGAAGTTGTCCGTTACCAATGTAAAGCATTGTACCAGGGATGACTGTGATACCATTACCAGTACCAGCAAGTCCAAGGATAGATGCCAATCCACCACCGATTGCACCAGCAATCAATGAAAGGAAGAATGGTTTACGGAAACGCAAGTTAACCCCGAAGATAGCAGGCTCAGTAATACCTAGGAAGGCAGAAAGAGCAGCTGGGAAAGCAAGTGTTTTAAGTTTAGGATTTTTAGTTTTCACACCAACGGCTACTGTCGCAGCACCTTGAGCAGTCATGGCAGCTGTGATGATAGCGTTGAATGGGTTAGCATGGTCAGCAGCAAGCAATTGAACTTCAAGCAAGTTGAAGATGTGATGAACACCTGATACGACGATTAATTGGTGAACTCCACCAATCAAGAAACCACCAAGTCCGAATGGCAAGTTAAGAATAGCTTTTGTTCCAATGAGGATGTAACTTTCAACAACGTGGAAGACTGGTCCGATAACAAACAATCCAAGGATTGACATTACAAGGAGTGTTACGAACGGTGTTACCAAGAGGTCAAGTACATCTGGAACAACTTTACGAACAGCTTTTTCAAATTTAGCTCCGACAACCCCGATGATGAAGGCTGGAAGAACTGAACCTTGCAAACCTACAACTGGGATAAATCCGAAGAACTGCATTGCAGTTACTTCACCACCAGAAGCAACAGCCCAGGCATTTGGAAGTGAGTCAGATACGAGCATCATACCAAGGACGATACCAACGGCTGGGTTACCACCGAATACACGGAAGGTTGACCAAACAACCAATCCTGGCAAGATAATAAAGGCTGTATCAGTCAAGATTTGAGTGTAAGTTGTCACATCTTCTGGAAGTGTCATCCCAAGAGCAGTCAAGAGACCACGAACACCCATGAAGAGACCAGTTGCTACGATAACTGGAATGATTGGTACGAATACGTCACCGAAAGTACGGATAGCACGTTGGAACCAATTTCCTTGTTTGGCAGCTTCTGCTTTCATTTCTTCTTTAGAAGAGGTTGGCAAACCAAGTGCAACCACTTCGTCGTACATCTTGTTTACTGTACCAGTACCAAAGATGATTTGGTATTGGCCTGAGTTAAAGAAAGCTCCTTGAACTTTATCCAAGTTCTCAATCACTTCCTTATTGATTTTCCCTTCATCTTTGACCATGACACGTAGACGAGTCGCACAGTGGGCAACACTGTTGACATTTTCACGTCCGCCAAGGGCTTCGATGACCTTTTTTGCAATATCCTGATTGTTCATTTGCAAAAATCTCCTTATAAAATTTTGTTCTTGTTTGAAAGCGATTTTATTCGCCCTACGACTATTATTTTATCATGTTTCTAAAATATGTCAAGCGTTTTGCAGAATTTTTTATTCCCTTTCTTTTTTCTCTGATTATTTTTGCTCGTTTTTGAGGGATATTCTCTTTTTCCTCAAAAAAATATCTTTATACTTGAGGAGATAAGGCTTTTATTTACATTTTCTTTCATTTTTTCGTGAAAATTTGCCAGATTTCCTTCACTTGATTCCTGGCAATCGTTTGACATATTTTTCTTTTTTTTAACATAAAAGACTTGCTTTTTTTGCCGAAAACGTTTACTATTAATAATAGAATAGAACTTATGGAGGAAAGATAAAATGGAATGGACAACCGAGCGCCGTTACAGACGCTATGAAGACTGGTCTAATGATGAAATCAAACAAATCAAGGAAAAGATGGCTCAATCTCCTTGGCATACTCGTTACCATGTCGAGCCTAAAATGGGCCTTCTCAATGATCCAAATGGCTTTTCTTATTTTGATGGCAAATGGATTCTCTTTTACCAAAACTTCCCCTTCGGTGCAGCCCATGGGTTGAAGTCTTGGGTGCAGCTTGAAAGTGATGATTTAGTGCACTTTACAGAAACTGGAGTCAAAATTTTACCAGATACTCCATTGGATAGCCACGGTGCCTACTCTGGTTCTGCCATGCAGTTCGGCGATCAGTTGTTCCTATTTTATACTGGAAATGTCCGTGATGAAAACTGGATCCGTCACCCTTACCAGATTGGGGCTTTGATGGATAAGGATGGCAAGATTACAAAGATTGACAAGATCTTGATTGACCAGCCAGCAGACTCTACAGACCACTTCCGCGACCCGCAAATTTTTAACTTCAAGGGTCAATATTATGCTATCGTCGGTGGACAGGACTTGGAGAAAAAAGGCTTCGTCCGTCTCTACAAGGCTGTGGACAATGATTATACAAACTGGCAAGCAGTTGGCGACCTTAACTTTGCTAACGACCGCACTGCCTACATGATGGAATGCCCAAATCTAGTCTTTGTAGGGGAGCAACCTGTCCTTCTCTACTGTCCACAAGGATTGGATAAACAAGTTCTAGACTATGACAATATCTACCCAAACATGTACAAAATAGGGGCATCCTTTGATCCTGAAAATGCCAAAATGGTAGATGTGTCTCAACTTCATAATCTAGACTATGGTTTCGAAGCCTATGCGACTCAAGCCTTCAACGCTCCAGATGGACGTGCACTAGCAGTAAGTTGGCTTGGGTTACCAGATGTTTCTTACCCATCTGACCGTTTTGACCACCAAGGAACCTTCTCATTGGTCAAAGAACTCACTATCAAAGATGGCAAACTCTACCAATATCCGGTCGCAGCCGTCAAAGAACTTCGTTCTTCTGAAGAGGCCTTCTTAAATCGCACTCAAACCAATAACACCTATGAACTCGAGCTCAACTTGGAGGCCAATAGCCAAAGCGAGATTGTCTTGCTCGCTGATAAAGAAGGCAAGGGGCTTTCAATCAACTTTGATCTTGTCAATGGACAGGTGACAGTGGATCGTAGTCAGGCTGGTGAACAGTACTCCCAAGAATTTGGAAGCACTCGTTCTTGCCCAATCGACAAGCAAACTACTACTGCTAACATCTTCATCGACAATTCTGTTTTTGAAATTTTTATCAATAAAGGAGAAAAAGTATTTTCTGGTCGCGTCTTTCCGAATGCCGATCAAAATGGTATCCTGATCAAATCTGGAAACCCAACCGGAACCTACTATGAATTAGATTATGGTCGCAAAACTAACTGATGTCGCAAAACTTGCTGGTGTCAGCCCTACTACCGTTTCTCGGGTTATCAATAAAAAAGGTTATCTGTCTGAAAAAACCATTCTCAAGGTCAATGAAGCCATGAGAGAATTGGGCTATAAGCCCAACAATTTAGCTCGTAGCCTCCAAGGAAAATCAGCTAAGTTGATTGGCTTAATTTTCCCAAATATTTCCAATGTTTTCTATGCAGAATTGATTGATAAGTTGGAACACCAACTCTTTAAAAATGGATACAAGACCATCATCTGTAACAGCGAGCACGACTCTAAGAAGGAACGGGAGTACATCGAAATGCTAGAGGCCAATCAGGTCGACGGTATCATTTCTGGTAGTCATAACTTGGGAATTGAAGACTACAATCGTGTAACAGCGCCAATCATTTCCTTTGACCGAAACTTGTCTCCAGACATTCCTGTTGTCTCCTCTGACAACTACGGTGGCGGGGTTCTCGCTGCCCAAACCTTGGTCAAGACAGGTGCCCAGTCTATTATCATGATTACAGGGAATGACAATTCCAATTCGCCTACTGGACTGCGTCATGCTGGTTTTGCCTCTGTACTCCCAAAAGCGCCTATTATCAATGTTTCGAGTGACTTTTCTCCCGTCAGAAAGGAAATGGAAATCAAGAATATCTTGACTCATCAGAAACCAGATGCTATCTTTGCTTCAGATGATCTGACAGCCATCTTGGTTATCAAAATAGCTCAGGAACTGGGAATCTCTGTTCCTGAAGAGCTCAAAGTCATCGGCTATGATGGGACTTACTTTATCGAAAACTACTACCCTCAACTGGCGACCATCAAGCAACCCTTGGAAGAGATTGCCCAACTCACTGTTGATCTTCTCTTGCAGAAGATCGAAGGCAAGGAAGTCGCGACAACTGGTTACTTCTTACCAGTCACCCTATTACCTGGAAAAAGTATTTAATACTCTTCGAAAATCTCTTTAAATCACGTCAGCGTCCATCTACAACCTCAAAACAGTGTTTTGAGCAGCTTACGGCTAGCTTCCTAGTTTGCTTTTTGATTTTCATTGAGTATAAACACAAGAAAACTCAGACGAATTCGTCTGAGTTTTTTTATGATCTTAAGTTTTCTAGATAGCGCTGGGCTGTCTCTAAGTTAAAGGTTTTATCTGCGATGAGTCGCTCAACGAGGGGAGCAACCTCGGACTCACTAGCACCTGCTAGGAGAGCTAGGGATTTGGCCTGCAATTTCATGTGGCCTTGCTGGATGCCCGTACTGACCAAGGCTTTGAGAGCCGCAAAGTTTTGGGCAAGACCGATGGACACGATAATCTGAGCTAATTCCTTGGCTGAAGGATTTCCTAGTAGTTCATGACTGAGGGCTACACGAGGGTTGAGTCCGATAGAGCCACCCTTGGTCGCTACAGGCATAGGTAGGGTCATCTGGCCGACCAATTCTTCTGTGTCCCTATCTAGACTCCATCGACTGAGACCTTGATAGTGTCCATCTCGACTGGCAAAGGCATGGGCCCCAGCTTCGATGGCACGCCAGTCATTACCAGTGGCAATCAAAATGGCATCGATACCATTAAAAATCCCTTTATTGTGAGTAGCCGCTCGGTAAGGATCTGCCTGCGCAAACTGACTAGCCAAGGCTATTTTCTCAGCAATTTCTCGTCCTTGATCCCTTTGGGGACTCAAGTAGCGAAAGGCGATGCGACAACTCGCAGTCACCAGAGAATCGGTCGCGTAGTTGGACAAAATTCCCATAAGGCTTTGTCCTTGACTGAGTTCTTCTAAGACTGGCTTCAAGGATTCCAGCATGGTGTTGAGCATATTGGCTCCCATAGCTTCCTGGGTATCGACATGGAGATAGACAACGAGAAAGTCTGTTTCACCTTTGATCTGCTCTACATGCAAATCACGCGCGCCGCCACCACGTTTGACGATAGAAGGATAGGCTTGATTGGCAAGTTCCAAGAGCTCCGCTTTCTTGCTGGCAATCTTTTCTTGCGCTTGTTCAGGATCAGCAACTTGATAAAGGGCTACCTGACCGATCATCTGGCGCTCATGTACTTGAGCAGTAAAGCCGCCTGCTCGCTTGATGATTTTGCTGGCATAGCTGGATGCAGCAACCACAGACGGTTCTTCTGTCACATAGGGAACTGTGTAGTCCTGACCGTTCACCAAAAGCTCTGGAATGATGGAATAAGGCAGAGAAAAAGTTCCTACCACATTCTCACTCAGCTGATCTGCAACTGCCAAGCTGATTTGTTCATCCTGCTCCAGACTGGTTTGCTTTTCAGGACTAAGGAGCGCCTGAGCTCGCAACAACTCCAGGCGCTCTTGGTATGATTTTTTAGAAAATCCATTCCAACTTATCTTCATTATTTTTCAACCTTGCTATAACGGCGTTGGTGGTCGACAATCTCCACCAAGGCATAGTCTTGATGTTCATAACCTGCAAATTGAGCTGAGCCAGACTCATCCAACTGCAAGTCTTCGAAGAAGACTTTTTCATAGTCTACAACTGACAATGCTGTACGTTGTTTGAGTTTGCTCAAGCGATCCTTATCAAGGTAAGTTTCATAACCTTCTACCAGTTCTCCACTAAAGAACTCTGAAACAGCTCCACTTCCGTAACTGTAGAGGGCAATTTTATCGCCAGCCTTCAAAGTCTCTGCATTTTCCAAAAGAGAAAGGAGACCGAGGAAGAGGGAACCCGTGTAGATATTCCCAATCATCTGACTATAGAGGATGGACTTATCAAAGTTTTCTTGCAAACTATCCTGTTTTTCTTGAGATAAGTTCTTGTCCATCATCTTGCGCAAGCCTTTTAGGGCCAACTTAGGATAAGGCAAGTGGAAGCAGATAGCCGCAAAGTCATCCATAGTCCAATCGTAGCGTTTCTTATACTCATCCCAAGTCGTTGTCAGGCAATCAAGGTACTGTTGGGTCGAGTACATGCCGTTTACATAAGGAGTGCTTGAGTAGTTCGGACGCCAGAAATCCATGATGTCTCTCGTTTGGGCAACATTATCATTGTTAAAGGCCATGATGCGTGGATTTTGAGTGATTAGCATCGCTACACTTCCAGCACCCTGAGTTGGTTCGCCTGGAGTTCCCACACCATACTTGGCAATATCACTAGCGATGACCAAAACCTTAGACTCTGGAGAATTTTCCACATGCAATTTAGCATAATGGAGGGCAGCTGTTGCTCCATAGCAGGCTTCTTTGATTTCAAAGCTACGGGCGAAAGGCTGAATGCCTAACAGACCATGAACAAAGACTGCTGCCGCCTTACTCTGGTCAATTCCTGACTCGGTCGCCACGATGACCATATCGATTTCTTCTTTTTCTTTGTCTGTGAGGATAGAGTTGCTTGCACTAGCTGCCAAGGTAACAATGTCCTCAGTCAGTGGCGCAATACTAATTTCATTTAACAAGAGTCCCTTGCTAAATTTTTCGGGATCAACTCCCCTCGCTTCTGCTAAGTCTTGTAATTTCAAGACATATTGACTGGTCGCAAAACCAATCTTATCAATACCGATTGTCATATTTACCTCTGTTTTTTCATTCATTGTAAAAAATCGTTTCATTCTATTTTATCACAAATAGGGACAAAAGAGAGAAAAAAGACTTGATTCAACAAATCAAGTCTTTGCTTTGACTGCATTAGGAAGAGATTCCTCGTTGTTTTCGGATGTAGTAATAAAGCTTTAGAATTACCGTTCCACTTGCCATTCCAATAGAAATAACAAGAGCTAACATAACCACCAAAGTCGCGCTGGCAATAGCATGGCTGTAATCGCCTGTCACAAAGAAAGCTGTCGTTCGATAGGATAAATAACCCGGCACCAAGGGAGCAAGAATGGCCAAGACAAAAACTACCGCTGGTGTCTTATAGACAATACTTAAAATCTGGCTGATGCAAGAGCCAATTACTGCTGCGATAAAGGTCGCGACAATAACATTGGTTGGTTCTTTGAGCACGAGATAGAGGAGCCAAACGCCCATTCCCAAAATACCACCAGGTAGGAGCATGGAGCGTTGAACATTCAGTACGATTAGAAAGGTGATAATGGCGAGTAAACTCGCCACTGCTTGGAGCAAAATACTTGTTAGAGTCATCTTATGTCATCAAAACCAGGGCGACAGAGGTGCCAGCCCCTAAAGCGAGGGTAATGAGCAAAGATTCAAACATCTTGCTCATACCAGAGTTGATATGGTTGGTCATGATATCCCGTACCGCATTTGTCAGAGCAATCCCTGGAACAAAGGGCATGACCGCTCCTGCTATAATCAGGTCTGCCGTCGAAGGAAATCCTGTATAGCGGGCCCAGAACTGGGCGATCAATCCGAAAACAAAGGCACCCGCAAAGGCCGTTACAAAAGGAATGCGGACAAACTTCTCTACGTAGAGAGAGAAGGCAAATCCAAATAAGGTCGCAATAGCTGCGCCAAAAGCGTCATAGACATTGCCCCCAAACATAATCGAGAAGAAAGGGGCACTGAGGGTCGCTGCTACGGTTACTTGGAACTTGGTATAAGGAAGGGCTTGATTGCCGATTTCTTTCAGCTTTTTAAAGGCTGTCGAGAGATCAATCTGCCCTCCGACAAGCTCCCGTGATACTTGGTTGACATCGCAAACTTTTTCAATATTATAAGAGGATGAGGTCACCCGTTTCATCCGAGAAATATTGGTGTTTTCGATAGAAAAGAAAATAGCTGCGGGCATGGCAAGAACATTGCAATCCATTATTCCCTGCGAATGGGCAATACGGATCATAGTATCCTCAACCCGATGAATCTCTGAGCCACTTTTCAGGAGAATGGTTCCTGCTAGCATAATCACATCAATGACGGCATTCAACTCTCTCGATTCGTCCATTTTCTCCTCCTTTTTTCTACTTCCTATATTTTATCACAAAATCTTGTGAAAAAAAATCTTTGTCATAAAATCATGACAAAGATTCGTTTAATCTCGAGAACTTTCGTGAGTTCCTTCACTATTGGATGAACTGCTAGAAGGAGTGTTCCCTTGTTGATTTCCTTGTTGGTTCCCCTGGTTTGGAGTGGTTGTAGAACCCTGGTTTCCACGTTGGGCAGGATTAGAGGATGAAGTTGATGGTGGTGTTTTTGGTTTGTAGATAGAAAGTTTGATACGCGTACTTGCAAGATCAACCTGTTCTCCTGCTCTTGGCGTTTGACTTACAACAGTTCCTTCTGCCGTTCCTTCAGGAGCAGTCGATACTTCTACAACCTCAATATTTGCTTCCTTCACACCGACAATCTGAGTCAAGTTATTCTTTGTAAACTCGAGACTTGAACCAATGTAGTTCGGCATGCTGACACTAGTCACCTTCTTAGCCACTGTTAAGGTAATCGTAGTAGCTTTTGAGAGATCATAAGTCGAACCCGATGCAGGGGTCTGTCTGAGGACGGTTCCAGGTTCGCTTTCGCTGGATTCTTCCTCTTCCATCTTGATTAGATTTTCAGGAACCTTCTTCTCCTTGAGTTCAGCTACAACTTCCGTATACTTACGTCCGACATAATTGCTCAATTGGAAGGATTGCTTACCAGAAGAAACAATCAAATTGACCTTGGTTCCTTCTTTTCGGCCGCTACCAGCTTCTGGATCCGTTCGAATAACACGTCCTTCTGCTACGGTATCGCTGGCCTCTGACTTTTCTTCACCGGCTTCAAACTTGGATTTTTTAAGAGCTTCCTTAGCCTCTGCAACGGTTTGTCCAGCTACGTCAGGAATAGCAATCGTTGCTGGTGTCCTTGACAAAATCCAAACCAAAGAGGCTGCAACCAATAGAAGACTGGCCAAAAGAATCATATAGCGAGCCTTAAACTTCCGTTTCTTGGCTGGTTTTGGCGCTGGAGCCGGTTCTGCCACTGGTTGAGTTGGTTTCTTTGGCTGAGGGCGTTCTTCTTGCGCCGGAGCTTTAGGAATCGATGTCAGTGTACTTTGTGGGACTTTAGGTAAAGTCTTAGTGTCTGCCTTACTCGCATCGTCAAAGACCAGCTTCGGTTCATTGCGACGATTATAAGACAAGCTAGTTGACAAGTCCACATACATTTCTGAAACAGACTGATAACGATCTGACAGCTTCTTAGCAGTTGCCTTGATGACAACATTTTCTAAAGCCTGAGGGACAGATGGGTTTTCAGCTATGACGGACGGAAGTGGCTTCTGGAAATGCTGGAGGGCGATGGTCACCGCGCTATCCCCATCATAAGGGATATGTCCCGTCAGCATTTCATAGAAGATAATCCCCATCGCATAGATATCGCTCTGGAAAGTAGCTTTAGAACCACGCGCTTGCTCAGGTGACAAATAATGAACAGAGCCTAACATTGAGTTTGTCTGGGTCAGACTAGTCTCCGCAAAGGCTACGGCAATCCCAAAGTCCGTGACCTTAGCTGTGCCGTCAGGTGTCAAGAGGATATTTTGAGGTTTCAAATCCCGGTGAACGATTCCTCGAGTATGGGCTAAGCGCATGGCCAAGAGGATTTGCCCCATAATCCGAACCGCTTCTTCATTTGAAAGAGGATAGTGTTCTTTGATATAACGCTTGAGGTCAAGGCCTGCTACGTATTCCATAGCCAGGTACTGTTGACCGTCTTCCTCACCAATATCTGTTATCCGAACGATATGAGGATGGTCCAGATCCGCCATGGCTCTCGCTTCCCGCTGGAAACGTGCCACAGCAATCGGGTCCGTCTGGTAGTTGGTCCTCAGGACCTTCACTGCCACTTCTTCCCCGTCTAGGATCAAATCCTTGGCCAAGTATACATCTGCCATGCCTCCTCGACCAATCTGCTTGACAATCCGATACCGCCCGGCAAAAATCTTGCCGATTTGGATCATTCTGCTGCCTCCTCGTTCATGTAAACAAGGGCAACCGTAATGTTGTCTAAACCTCCTGCATTGTTAGCGAAACGAATGAGGGTTGCCGCCTTGTCTGCTAGGGAAATATCGCTGGTTACGATATCATAAATCTCGCTTGCCGAAATCATATTGGTCAAACCATCACTATTGAGCAAGAGATAATCTCCTGACTCCAGTGTAATCATCCCAAAATCTGGCTGGATTTCATCTTTTTGTCCGATAGACTGGGTGATGATATTCTTTTGAGGGTGAGTTTCTGCTTCTTCTGGAGTCAATTGACCAGCCTTGAGCAATTCATTAACCAAGGAATGGTCACTCGTCAACTGGTGGTATTCTTCTCCACGAATCAAACCGATACGAGAATCTCCAATATGAGCATAGATGGCTTGGTTGTCAATAAAAGCAACAGCTTCTAGCGTTGTTCCCATGCCTCTGTAGGCTTCGTCCTGACCTAGTTGATGAATTTTTTGATTTTCAATCTCCAGGTAATGGGCAAACCACTCACGAACTTCATTGACTGAGTCAATTTGGGTATCCACCCAAGCCACACCAAGGTCTGTTACCGCCATCTCACTAGCGATATTTCCTGCACGGTGTCCTCCCATCCCGTCAGCCAAGATGATCATAGTGCGTCCTGCTCGGTTGACAAAGTGATTGACATAGTCCTGATTATTTGTCCGTTTCTGACCAACATCTGTTAATAATGCTATTTCCATTGTGTCAGTTCCTTCCTATTCTGATATCTTGCGAAATTGGCTGATAAAGAATCCATCACTTCCATACAATTCAGGAGTGATCAGGATGCAGCCATCTTTCAGGATATCTTTACATTCGTGTTCTAGTTTAACCTGCTCGAACTCGGGATGACTTTCTAAAAACGCCTCAACGACTTGAAAGTTCTCCTCAGAGACAATAGTACAGGTACTATAAGTTATTATACCACCTTTTCGTAGCGTTTGACAAACACTACCTAATATTTCCAGCTGAATTTCCTGTAAGGATGTGAAATCTGCTGTTTCTTTATTGTATTTGATGTCTGGTTTGCGGCGTAAAAGTCCAATCCCAGAACAGGGAGCATCTACCAAAATCTTATCAAAAGAGTCCCGACCAAAAAACTCATGCACTTTTCTGGCATCCAACTTTTGTGTTTGAACCCGATCTGCCACACCTAAACGCTCCGCATTTTCTTGGATCAAGTCCAACTTATGATCATAAAGATCCAAAGCCGTCACCTTACCGGATGTGAGGTAAGAAGCCATATGGGCTGTTTTCCCACCCGGAGCGGCACAGGCATCTAGGACCTGTTCATCACCTTGTAGATCAAGAGTCGGAGCAACCAGTTGACTGGACTCGTCTTGGATGGTTATAGCACCCTCTGAAAACAAATCATGTCCCGCAAAGTGTCCCTGCTCCTTGACCAGACCAGTGGCTGCCAAAGGGGAATCGGTCGCCTCTAACACGGCTTTGATTTCCTCTTTTCGGCTCAAATCGGCTACACGAATACTGGCTTTGCTGCGCACCAAGAGACTTTTAAAGATGGCTTGTGCTCGCTCTTCACCGTATTCTTCCTTGAGCTTAGACACTAGCCAAACTGGGAGAGAATAGGCAATGGAATCACGCTTATTTTTTCGTTTGATGCTGTCAATATCTGGCCAGCCTTCTCGCAAGATACGACGAAGGACGGCGTTGACTAATTTTTCACTGCCTTTTTTACGGGCTTTGGCTAGTTCTACCGCTTCATTGACTACAGCGTGATTAGGAATCTTATCCAGATACCGAAGTTGGTAAGCGCTCAGAAGGAGCAGGATATAGAGCCAGTTATCTAGCTTATCCCGGTCTTCGATAAAGTGGGACAGGTACCATTCCAGAGTCAGTTTTCGGGCTACCGTACCGTAGACAATCTCTGTCACCAACCCCTTATCTGCTACTGAGAGTTGACTGCCTTTAAGGTGTTTGTTTAAGGCAATATTGGAGTATGCTTGGTTGATAAAAACATCCTCTAGAACTGCCAAAGCTAGACTTCTAGCCGTTTCTACTTTAGTCACCAAATCGTTCTCCTACAGTCAACGTCCGTCCCACTCCGTTGAGGAAGGAAGCAATGTCCATCTTAGGCTTACCAGCTGGCTGCACTTGTTTGAGAGACAGAGCCCCTTCTGCCGTTGCGACAATCAATTCCTTTTTACCAATAGAGAGGATCTCACCTGGAGCTCCCTGACCTTCTACTGGTAGAGCTTCATAAATCTTAAAGCGGTCTCCCTTGAGAAAAGTGTGGGCAACAGGCCATGGATTCATCCCTCTGATTTGGTTGAAGAGTTGACGGTTAGTCTTATTCCAGTCCAACTTTTCTTCCTCTGGTTTGATATTTGGCGAGAAAGTGACCTGGCTTGGGTCCTGAGGCATAGGTTTGATCTCCCCAGCGATATAGGCAGGCAGGGTATCCAAGAGCAAGTCACGACCAACAATCGCTAATTTCTCAAACAAGGTGCCGACATTATCCTCATCAGTGATAGGAATGCTACGATGAGAAATCATATCTCCTGCATCCATTTCCTTAACCATCTCCATAATGGTCACACCAGCTTCCTCATCCCCTTGAATCAAGGCATAATGAATGGGTGCACCACCACGGTGTTTTGGAAGGAGGGAAGCGTGAACGTTTACCGCAAAGTCCATGCTATCAAGAAGTTTACTTGGGAGGAACTGCCCAAAAGCAGCGGTCACAATCCCATCCGCTCCTAAATTCATAATGGCTTCCAGCTCTGGGCTTCCAGATAATTTTTCTGGTTGGTAAATAGGAAGGCCTGCTTCTTTTGCAGCCTGCTTGACTGGAGTTTCTTGGATCACTTTTTTACGGCCGACAGCGCGGTCTGGCTGGGTCACAACAGCTAGAATCTCGTAACAATCATCTGATAACAACCCCTTCAAAACTGTCGCTGAAAAATCAGGGGTCCCCATAAAGATTAGTTTTGTCATTTCTTCTCCTTCTTATAAAAATTGCTGCGGTTCGTGGTCAATGCTGAGACGAAGCTCGCTATTTTCACGTTCTTGAGTCAAGGCCAAGACCTGGTTGAGGGTTGGACCCAGCTCATCTTCTAAACGGTATTTAATCAAAATCTGGTAATGATAAAGGTTGTGGGTACGAGCAATGGGCTTGGGCGTTGGACCCAGGATTTTACTAGTTTCCGATAGACCTGAGCGCAAAATTCCCATAACTTCATAGGCACGTTTGACAACCTCTTCTTCTTTCTTGTGAGAGAGGGTAATCCCAATAGTGAAATAATAAGGCGGATAGCCGAGTTGGCGCCTGATGCTCATTTCATAGGCGTAAAAGCCTTCATAATCCTGCTCCTTGGCAAATCGAATGGCATAGTGCTCAGGATTGTAAGACTGGATCAAGACCTGCCCAGCCTTTTCCGCTCGACCTGCACGACCAGCCACCTGGGTCAAGAGTTGGAAGGTTCTCTCAGAAGAACGGAAATCAGGCAGATTCAAGGCCGTATCTGCATTGAGCACTCCGACCAAGGTCACATTTGGAAAATCCAAGCCCTTGGCAATCATCTGAGTTCCCAGCAAGATATCTGCTTCACCTTGGCCAAACTGGTCAAGAAGAGCTTGGTGACTGCCTTTCTTGCGGGTCGTATCCACATCCATCCGCAGAATGCGTGCCTGAGGAAAGAGCTCTGCCAGCTCATCGTAAGCTTTCTGAGTCCCTGTACCGTAGTAGCGAATGCTGCGACTCTGACAGTTGGGACAGACATGAGGAATTCCCTTCGAAAAGCCACAGTAATGGCAGTTCATGGTCTTGGTATCCATGTGGAGAGTGAGAGAAATGTCACAGTTGGGACAAGTATCCACAGTCCCACACTCCCGACACATAACAAAGCTAGAATAGCCCCGACGGTTGAGCATGAGGACTACCTGCTCTTTTTTATCCAGTCGGTCTTGGATAGCTTCTAGCAAAGGAGGGGTAAAGTTTGATGTCTCGTTTTGCCCGATATAGTCCCGAAAGTCAATCACTTGAACCTCAGGAATAGTGGCTAAAGGATTGGCCCGTTGGGTCAGACGTAAGTGTTGGTAGACGCCTTTTCCAGCCCGCGCACGGCTCTCTAAGCTCGGTGTTGCTGAACCAAGGACTAGGGCTGCTTGATTGTACTGAGCCCGTAAAATGGCGACCTCTCTAGCATGGTAACGCGGATTGCTGTCTTGCTTGTAACTGGCTTCATGTTCTTCATCGATAATGATGACACCCAGATTTTTCAGAGGAGCAAAGATGGCCGATCTGGCTCCAACAACAACTTGAGCATCTCCACGTTCGACCTTGCGCCATTCATCGTACTTTTCACCATTAGACAGGCCTGAATGAAGAATGGCTACTTTGTCGCCGAAACGAGCAATGAACCGCTCCGTCATTTGTGGCGTCAGAGAAATCTCAGGAACCAGTAAAATAGCTGTCTTACCCTTGTCCAAGGCTCCTTGGATGATCTGCAAATAAACCTCCGTTTTCCCACTTCCTGTAATCCCTTGAAGGAGGAATGGAGGCTGTTGACTGCCAATAGCACTGACAACCGCATCACGCGCCTGTCTTTGTTCCCGATTCAATTCCAAAGGTTGGCTGGCTTCAATGCCTTCAAAATAAGCGGCTGAGCGTTGCACTTCCTTTTGGACTATGGACACAGCTCCTTGCTCCACAAAGAAGTTGACTTGCTCGCGTGAGTAGGACTCTAACAAACTAGCCAGAGGAGCACTCTCAGGATGAGACAGCAAATAGTCTCTCAGCTCTGCTTTTTTCTTAGCACGCGCAGAAATCTCGATCTTCTCTAGCTGAGTGGCATCAACTTCATACCAAGACTGGGTCTTGACCTTCTTTTGATCGACTGCCTGGTATTCTAAGCGGAGCAGAACTTTCCTGGTCAAGCGCATCATTTCTGCCTGTTTAGCAAGGTCTAGAGAAGAAAAGGCTAGCGAATCTTCGGAACCAAACAGACGCTCTTTGTCTGCCTGACTTAGGCCTTCCAAAGGATAGAGAATCTTATCATAACTGGAGTTTAAAAATCCCGGCAACATGGCTTTTAGAATGGAGATTTTATAAGAAAAGACAGACTTGCGTAACTCCTCAGCCAGCCAGAGTTGCTCTTGAGTCAAGACGGGAGAAAAGTCTAGCACCTCTGCAATCTCCTTCAAGTCCTGACCTTCCATCTCTTCATCCGACTGGGACTCCAGGCCAAGCACAATCCCTTGTATCAAACGATTACCCTTGCCGAAGGGGACATGAACCCGCATACCGACTTCCAGCATCTCTACAAATTCCTCAGGGACCTTATAACTATAGGGCTGGTCCGTCTGCATAAGGGGAACATCCACGATAATCTTTGCGATAGCCATCTTCTCACCTCCTTCTTGTCAGTACATTCTTGCAATAGAAAAAATAAGATTGAGTCCCCCCCAACCTTAAATTTTTTCACCATCTTCTTTTTCTTTAGCAATTTGCTCTTTGATTTTCTTTTCTTCTTCTTCTCTGCGGCGTTTTTCTTCTTCGATACGGAGACGAACCGCTTCACGTTTTCCTTCTGGATCTGGGTGAATCGTAACGTTTCCTGACTCGATTTCTTCCAAAGCGCGAAGAGTTGATTTTACAGACTTAAACTCTTGAGTTGCTGGCGCACCTGCTTCTAGTTCGTGGGCACGCTTTGCTTCCAAGATTACGAGTGAATATTTTGATGGCACCTTGTCTAGCAAGGTATCGATAGAGGGTTTTAACATCATTTGCTTGTACCTGTTTCCTATAGTTTATCGAGTAGTTGGAGATTTTGGCAACATCTCCTGATAGTGACCAATGACACGGTCCACACGGAAGTGTTCTGCTTCGATCACACGCTTGACACGTTCAGCAGCGAGGGGCACCTGATCGTTGACAATGGCATAATCATACTCACGCATGAGGGCAATTTCTTCCTTGGCTTTTTCGATTCGTTGGGCAATCACTTCAGCGCTATCTGTTCCACGACCTACCAAACGATCTTGCAATTCATCCAAGTCTGGTGGCGTTAAAAAGATAAAGACAGCATCTGGAACCTTTTTCTTAACCTGAAGAGCTCCTTGGACTTCAATCTCAAGAAAGACATCGATTCCCTTATCTAGGGTTTCGTTGACATAGGTCAGAGGAGTTCCATAGTAGTTACCGACATATTCTGCATATTCCAACATCTGACCTTGACGGATCAGCTCTTCAAACTCTTCACGAGTACGGAAGAAATAGTCCACTCCGTCCACTTCACCAGGACGTTGCGCACGCGTCGTCATCGATACAGAGTATTGAAATTGATTCTCAGAACTCTCAAAAATCTCTCTTCTAACCGTTCCTTTCCCAACTCCTGAAGGACCAGAAAAAACGATTAGCAAGCCTCGGTCTGCCATTATGTCTCCTTTAGTTAGTCTGTGAAATAAAGCGAAATTTCTCTCGGATACTGATAATAGTGTCAATTATCCTTCTACAGTCTTTCTATCTAGTGTAACAAAAAAGCAGTAATATTTCAACTGCTCTTTCTTATTTATTTAGCATAATCTACTGCACGAAGCTCGCGAATCACGGTTACCTTGATATTTCCTGGGTAATCGAGATTGTTTTCAATTTTCTCACGAACTTTGTGAGCCAAGATTGTGACTTTGTCGTCTTTGATTTGTCCTGGATTAACCATGATACGAATCTCGCGTCCTGCTTGAAGAGCAAAGCTGTTTTGCACTCCTTCAAAGCCATTGGCGATTTCTTCCAAGTCATGGAGACGCTTGATATAGCTTTCAAGCGATTCACTACGAGCACCTGGACGCGCTGCACTCAAGGCATCTGCTGCAGCAACGATCACTGCAATGACGCTTTCGGCTTCGACATCGCCGTGGTGGCTAGCAATGGTATTCACTACAACTGGGTGTTCCTTGTACTTACGAGCCAACTCTGTACCAATCTCAACATGGCTACCTTCAACCTCGCGGTCAATAGCTTTCCCGATGTCATGAAGGAATCCAGCACGACGGGCAAGAGCTGCATTTTCACCAAGTTCACTGGCGATGATACCAGATAACTTAGCAACCTCAATCGAATGACGCAAGACATTTTGTCCATAAGAAGTACGGAACTGCAAGCGTCCCATAATCTTCATCAAGTCTGGATGAAGGTTTGGCGCACCAATCTCATAGGCAGCAGCCTCACCGTATTCGCGGATCTTATTGTCAATCTCTTGACGGTTTTTCTCCACCAACTCCTCGATACGAGCTGGGTGGATGCGGCCGTCTTTGAGCAACATTTCCATGGTCATACGAGCAATTTCACGACGAATCGGATCAAATCCTGACAAGGTTACCACTTCTGGCGTGTCGTCAATGATGACATCTACCCCTGTCAAACTTTCAAAGGTACGAATATTACGTCCTTCACGACCGATAATGCGTCCCTTCATGGTATCATCTGGTAGGTGAACTGTCGAGTTTGTTGACTCTGCTACATAGTCACCAGCGATACGCTGCATAGCCTGAACCAAGATATCTTTCGCAATCTTGTCTGAACGTTCCTTCACTTCTTGCTCAGCCTCACGAATGCGGCTAGCAATTTCCTTGGTTAAGTTTTCCTCTGTCTGAGCCAAGATAATATCTCGAGCCTCAGTTTGGGAAAGGGAACCGATACGTTCAAGTTCAGCTTCTTTTTGTCTTTCGACTTCCTCTAATTGCTCTTCACGTGCATCAAGGTTTTTTGCTCTATCAGAAATACTTTGTTCTTTTTGTTCAAGTGTTTTTTCTTTGTTCGTCAAATTGTCGTCCTTACGGTCAAGGCTCGTAGCTCTCTCCGTCAAACGACTTTCAATTTGCTTGAGCTCCTGACGTTCTGACTTAAATTCAGCGTCCACTTCTTCACGGTATTTTCTGGCTTCCTCTTTGGCCTCCAATAGTGCTTCTTTTTTAAGAGACTTGCTTTCGCTCTTGGCTTCATTTAGCAATAAATCCGCTTCGCGCTCAGCTTGTCCTCGTAAATTAGTTGCTTCTTGTTCAGCATTTAGAAGCATCAACTCTGCAGCCTCTTGAGATGATTTCATCTTAGCTGAGATGCTGACATATCCAATGACTAAACCTATGATGACGGCAAAAACAGCAATCGCAAGTGTCATGATTTCCATGTTTTTACCTCATTAAATTTGTTTATCGAATGACATACATTCCTTAATATTCTATCATAAAAAAACAATTTTCACAAACCCAAATTGAAGAGTTTTGTGTGAATTTTAGAAGAAAGTTCTGAAATCACAAAACAAACTTTCTAACTCTTAAAAATGACATTTTCATTAAAACATACAATAAAAAAGCCTACCTTTCAGTAGACTTAGTTTAATTCTATTTTGATAGGCACTCTGCCAAAATTCTGCTCTGCTATACTTGGGTGTCCTAGTTGGTAAATCTGGTCTGCCTTTTGAGTCATAGCATCCCAAGGTTCTTTGCCAATTCGGCTGACTAGATGGACCTGCTCTTTCAGTGACTTGAGATGTTGTCTGCCTTTTTCGGTAAAGCCAAGGACATGAATGGCTTCTGGCAAGTCGCTTTCTCTAGCCTGCACCAGGATATAGGTCAAGAGGCGTCTGACACGCGCCTTGGTGTAGCGTTTGGTCGCAACCGCCTCGACCAATTCGTCAACAGACTGAGCCTTCTTGATAGCATCCTTGATGCGCACAGCCATTTCTTGATTGACCTGATAGATGGTCGTTAGGTCTGGATTTGACAAGATTTGATAGCGGAGCAAGGGAAAATAGTCCTCCCAGCTCACCTTACTGGCCTGCTCAAAGAGGTCAACAGAAGGCATAAAGCATTCTAAGAAATCTTTGTCCCTCTGGTGCTGACGGAGGGCTGTCGCCGAGGCAAAGTCCACATCCTTGTCCACAGAATGATACCCCGCTCCCTGACGTTGAATCGACTCAAGCTTGATGTTTCGTCCTGCAACCGCCTTGGCATAGGCCAGAGCAAGGACATGATTAGGCGTGTTGCCTGAAAAATCTAGACCTGCAAATTCCTTCCACATAGCTTGGGTTTTCTGAGGGTAGGAGAGTGAATCAGGTAGATTTTCCACAAAACTCTCCATCTCAGCACCTCGCTCTGTGTATAAGTCAGCAATTTTCTGATAATCCAGAACTTCCTCTGTCCCAAAAGCTAGCCTATCAATGCCCAACCGAGTCAAGATATCCACAGCTCCTTGTCCAAAGAAATCCGCTGCTTGTAAACTGGCTAAAAAGGGCAATTCCACTACCAAGTCCGCTCCATTCTCTAGTGCCATTTGAGCCCGTGTCCACTTGTCAACGATAGCCGGCTCGCCCCTCTGCATGAAATTTCCAGACATGGCAACGATTTTCAGCCCATCTGCTTGTTCTAGCAGGTATTTGTGGCCATTATGAAAAGGATTGAACTCCGCGATAATACCGGTGATGGTCATTATTTTTTATCATCTCCCACTATTTTTATTAAAGAAATTATAATCTTCGATCCTGTTACACAAGAAGCCAGAAATAATGGAATAATTGCATATGCATCAATCTGTGTATTATAGTTTTTCAAATCCTCTAATGTGATAATATAAGCTACTATCACTATAGCAATTATAACGAGTGATACAATTAATTTCATCCAAATAAGATAATATTTCTGTAATTCGTTGAAAATATTTTTATCTCCTTTTGAAAGTTTATTATAAAGAGAGATAAAAAATAATATAATTAACATCGGAGCTAAAACAACTATTACATTTTGAACTAAATCTAAAACTCTATCCTTAAAATTGATTAAAGTATTTATAGAATTATATGTTATGTGCAAGATTTCCGCATATCTTATAGAAATATATGCTAAATTCATAGGAAATAGAAGATATTTTAAGACTTCAAATTTATTATCAATTTCATAATCTACAATCTTCTTTAAAAACAATAAAGGTTTTTTTTAAATTAAGAGAATTAACCATAATATTAAAGGAAATACAATAATAATGATTCCTAAAATTGATGCCAGACCTTTTTTCCAGTTGTCAAAAGATATGTTTTTATGTAAAAAATCAAAACTACTTTTAAATCCTGCTATTATTTCCGTAATTAATTTTACTCTAAATTTTATGCAGTAATATCCAAAATAAAATAAATTAAATACTAGTAAACAAAAGTCTCCTCCTGCCATATTTTCTCCTACTTCTGTGCGACAAAAAACCAACGTCTACTGGTCTCAGTCGGCTCCTTGTCCTCAAAGTCCGCATAGAGTTTGAAGGACTTGAAACCAGCCTGTTCCAGCAAAATATCATAGGTCAAGACTTCGTATGTACGCTCCTCGTGTACCTCATCGTGGCGACTAAAGGAACCATCAACCTCCTTGATAAAGAAAGTCAACTCATGCACGATAGAGTGAGGGGCTTCGTCCTCGTAGGTATCCCAGAGCATGGCAAAATCTTCCGCATTTTCATGGTAAGAATAGCCTGGAAAAACTTCATCTGTTTGGTAGGTCGAATGCACATCAAAGATAAAGACACCATCTTCGTTGAGGGCATTATATACTTCCTTAAAGACGTCCCCTACTTCCACCTCATCCTGCATGTAACAGATTGAGTCCGAATAACAAGTCACAAAATCGTATTTCCCTGCTTTGGACAAATCCAGCATATTGCCTTCCATAAAATCAATCTTTTGCTTGGCTGAAGCTGCTCTTTTCTCAGCAATCTTCAGCATATCCGCGCTCAAGTCCAGTCCAGTCACTTCAAAACCAGCCTGAGAAAAGCGCACAGACTGGATGCCTGTCCCACAAGCCAATTCCAAGAGTTTCTTTCTCTCCTTGGTCTTAGGCAAATGACGCAGAGAAAAATCCGTCCATTTGTCGTATAAACTATCGTCCATCACAGCATCGTATACAGCCGCAAAGGTTTCATATGTCGCCATAAATCATGATACCAAGTCCGCCCGTAATTCGATAGAAAATTAGGAGCCTGACGATGGAGCCGAGCTCCAAGAAAGGCTATCTATTTTCCGACGATTACAGGACGGGTTCAAATCCTTTCTATCACTTTCCTTTTAAAATAAGCAAAGAAACCCCGTTTACTGCAACTGAGTTCATCTCCTATACCAAGGCTTCTGAAATGTCTACTGAATCTGCCTCATGCCAGAGTTTTTCAAGGTTATAGTGGGCACGCATTTCTTCTGAGAAGATATGCACGACGACACCACCGAGGTCTAGCAAGACCCAGCCTCCAGCTGCATCACCTTCGACATGGCTGCCTTTAACACCAGCTTCGGCTACTTTTTCACGGATATTATCAGCGATAGCGTCCAACTGACGGCTATTCATCGAGCTAGTGATAACAAAGTAGTCTGTAACACTGGTCAAATCTTGTACATCAAGTGCCAGGATATCTTCCGCACGTTTCTCATCAGCCGCTTTCACGACTAGTTCTAGTAATTCTTTTTCGTTCATTTAGTCCTCTTTCAAAAAGTGCACAAAGGCGTTATAGGTTTCAATGGTTTGGGGATAGATGGGGAATCCCTGATGAGCTAGATGCTCCACGGTACGAGCTGTTTCGTAGGCCACTGCCTTATTGAGCGATAGCTCAGCAATTTCACGCGCCACATCCACACCTGGAAAGGCACGATTGTGCTCGATATAATCTGCGACGTAGATGACTTTATCTAGATCGGTCATCTGACCAGCACCGACTGTATGGATTTCAATAGCTCGCAGGATTTCTGGATTATGCAAATCCAAATCTTCCTGAATCTTGTAAATACCAACCATGCCATGCCAGACATTATTACCCCAATTTCTGAAGTCAGGGTCTAATTGGTAACGGTCAATCAAGTCTAGAAATTCCTGATCTGACAGCTTTTTAGCATAATCATGAAGAAGGCCTGCTAGACCCGCTTTCTCAGCATCGACTCCAAATCGCTGGGCGAGCTCTATAGCCGCACGCTCTACACCCAGACAATGGGTTAAGCGTTTTTCAGGTAGAAACTCTGCCATTTTTCCCAACAAAGCATCGCGAGAACAGTTGATATAGTCTTGATAGGCCATCAGTAGAGCCCCTCCTTCTCGATGTAGTCTAGCACTGGCTGAGGTAGGAGAAAGTTGGGTTTCCGACCTTGAGCAAGAAAGTCACGCACCATGCTGGAGGAAATATCCATGAGAGGCACATCCACCCAGATAACTGGATAGGAAGTCCCAGCCTTGTAGCGTGGGCGCTGAACCCCCACAAACTGAACCATGTCAACCAGTTCATCAATTCGGTACCACTTAGGCAGATAATCCACCATATCAGCCCCGATAATGAAGTAATAATCCGTATCTGGATGTTGCTCTGTCAAAATCTTCATAGTGTCGTAGGTGTAGGAAATGCCCTTGCGCTCCAGCTCAATAGTTTCAATGGCTAAGCCTTCAATCCCCTCAATCGCCAACTCAAGCATCTTGAGCCGATGGTGCTCGGGGATGGTTTCCTTTTTATCTACATGAGGTGGTTGGTATTCGGGCATAAGTAGGACCTGGTCCAGCCCCAACTGTTGTCGTACTTGGTCCGCCACAACAAGATGGGCATTGTGAACAGGGTTAAAATTCCCCCCTAAAATCCCGACTTGTTTGCGTTTTTTCTCCTTGATTTCTGGCTCCAACTCTACCTTGGTAAAGGGAGTCAATAATTCGATTGCCATAGGCTCGTCTTCCTTTAATTCTCTGTAAAAACAGTTGTTTGGAGTAGGTTTTTAGATTTCTTTAACTTTCTTGGAAATCTTGCGATTTTCTTTCTTGCTGGATTGTTTAAACAAGATCAAGATGCGTCCGATTTTTTGGACCGTATCCACACCGATTTCTTCTTCCAAGATTTCAGCTACTTCGTGGATGTTCTCATCTGTGTTTTGTAAGAGAGTAACCTTGATCAATTCACGCGCGTCAAGAGCTTGACGGACGCTGGTCTTGATTTGGTCGTTGAGACCATTTTTTCCAATTTGGATGATGGGTTTGAGGGTGTGTGCCTGGCTGTTGAGGAAGGCACGTTGTTTCGATGTTAATGACATAATCTTTCTTCCTTGATTTTTGATAGTTATTTTAGGTGGTGGGGGACGGTCGGAACTAATTTTCCAAAGATCTCATCTTTGAAAAATGGATTTCCTGACCTCACACTTGAGCCTAGGTCTCAAGTGTGCCCCTTGCCAATCTAACGATTGGCAATCACACCACGACAATAACTATCTTTTTATGAGCTCACTTTGTTCGCTCAGTGATTTTATTTTAAATAATTACTTTTCGTGTGACGACTGCGACGCCTTCTGGTGCCCAGACGGCGACTTTGGCGGTGCCTGTTACGCGGATCCAGCCGAGTCCTGAAATGACTAAGTCAGTCTTGTCCTTGATGGTAAATACATGCTGGACTAATTTTGGAAAATCTTCTTTCTCCTTGCTATTTGGTGGTGTCAGAAGGGTTCCTAGGTGCTTGTCGTAAAAAGCACTAGCGCCTTCTAGCTTGGTACGGTGGAGTTTGAGTTCATTGTCAAAGAAAGCTGTGAATCCTTGCTTTTCTCCTGATATGAAGTCAAAGCGTCCAAGACCACCTAAAAATAGGGTTTGTTCAGGATTAAGCTGATAGGTTTTGGGCTTAATTTCCTTTTTAGGGCTGACATACTTGAGATTTTTAGCCGTCAAGTAGTGGGCCATCTGGTGACGGTGGATGATTCCCGGCGTATCGTAGATATAAGATCCATCGTCAAGCGGAATCTCAATCTTGTCCAAGGTTGTTCCTGGGAATCGTGAAGTCGTGATGACATTCTGGTCACCCGTGATTTCTTGGATAATTGCATTGATGAGAGTTGATTTTCCAACGTTGGTTACCCCAACTACGTAGACATCGCGGCCCTTACGGTAGTGTTCAATCTTGTCAATGACTTCCTTAATAGCATGCTTATTCTGTGCTGAAGTCAGGACGACATCCACTGGACGAAGTCCTTCTTCGTGGGCACGCTCCATCAGCCACTGGCTAATCTTGCCCGGTTTAACAGACTTGGGCAGGATATCTTTTTTATTTCCCACCAAGAGGACATCATTGCCCGATACAAAGCGCGGTAAGCCTGGGATAACTGATCCATTGAAATCAAAGATGTCAATGACATTCACTACCAAGGCATCACTGTCTCCCACCTCGTGCAAGAGCTTGAGAAAATCATCGTCTGTCAACTGGACATCTGTGATTTCATTGTAATGGCGGAGACGAAAACAGCGTTGGCAATAAACTTCGCCAGTCTCCAAACCTTTTTCAAGTGCCGACTGGGGAGTAAATCCAAGACCAGCCTTGTCTGTCGTCTGAATGGTTGCTCCACATCCAATACAGAGAATTTCTTCCATAGTTAAATTCCTTTTTTATATGTAATCGGTCCGTACTTTTCAGTGATTTTTCGTATGACACGGCGCTCGCGAGCTCGGTTAATCTGCGTTTTGATGGAGTCGTGTTGGACCAAGGGTTTGACTAAGATCGAGCGAATGCCTGCACGATGTGCTGCTCGTATATCCGTCATGAGCTGGTCGCCGACCATGACCACTTCATTTTTCTCATAGTGGAATTCCTTCATGGCACGGTCAATCCCAAATGTGAAGGGCTTCAGAGCCCAATAAATGTAATCAATCCCAAATTTCTCAACTGCTCGTTGGACCCGTTTTTTGGTGTTATTTGAGACCACGATGATGCGAATACCTGCGTCCCGAAGGTCATGTAGCCATTGCTTCATCTCTGACGTCCCATCAGGGTTGTTCCAAGCAATGAGGGTATTGTCCAAATCGACCAAAACAGCCTTGATACCATGCGCTTGCAGGCTTGGGACTGTCAGATCATAAACTGCTTCCACAGCAAAGTCTGGCATATAATTTTCAATCGCCATTCTGGCTCCTTTTCTTTTTAATTTCTAGCAATATTCTTTAAATATTGGGCTAAGACTACCCATAAAATGAGACTAGCTATCAAAATATAAATCCAAGCATTTGGTTCATCTGCAAACGGTAAGGGAACATTCATTCCGAAGAATCCTGTAATAACTGCAAGGATAGCTAGCAAGACTGAGATAATGGTCAAAGTTGTCAAATTATCATTTAGATTATTATTTAGGATGTTGTTGTAAGAGGCTGAGAGTTGTTGCAAAACTTGAGAAATCAAGTCTGTCATCGAAACCAACTGATGTGCTTCAATCATGGCATCGTCAAACTGCTCTCTTTCTACCTCATTAAAATTGCGATAAAGAGCATGCCCTTGGATATGTTCCAAGAGGAGACGATTTTGTTTGGCAGCTGCTGTCAGGTAAACCATACCAGTTTCCAAGTCAGAGAGGGCAAAAAGATTTTTTTTAGTTGTTTTTTGACGAAGAAGTGCACTGATTTCATCCTTACTTTTATCCATTTCTTCAATAACTGGATAATAAGCATTGCTTATAATCTCTAAACTGGCAAAAAGAAATTTGTAGATTGAAACAACTTCATGGCTTTCAAGGTAGGTTGCCATACGTTTAATCACATAACTATTCTTGTGATTGCTAATTGTGATCAGCCGTTGTTTTTCAACGATAAAGGTCATCGGAATCGCTTCATAATATTCTTTGTCTTTTTCTAAGTCAAGAACATTATAAATGAAGGTTACCGTTCCCGTTTCACGGTGATAGTCCATGTGGGCACGCTCATTTCTATCCAGAGCATACTCAATGGTTTCCTTGTCCAATCCATAGACATCCGAAAGGTCTTCCATGTTTTTAATCTTGTCCACATCAAGGTCTATCCATGTACAATCGTGACCTAATTTTTTCTCTACAAATAGCATACTCTCTCCTTTACCAAACTCCTTCTATTGTACCACAAATCTGCTAAAATAGCCGGCCTATTCAGTACGAGATAGATTGCTGACGACGGTGATATTACGATTGGGAACAAAGTGGAGGGCTTGATCGTCACCTCGCAGTTGCGTTGTACGGATCCCTACGCTAACGACCTTTCCAGAAACGGTAATCGGTCCATTTGTGAGAACCACTTCATCACCCACATCAAGCTGGCGTTCAAAAAGAATGAAGAAGCCATTGATAACATCAGATAGAAAGCCTTGCGCCCCCATACCAATGGCCACCCCAGCAATCCCCGCACCAGCAAGGAGGCTCGAAACTGGCAAACCTAAAATAGACAGGATACAGTAGAGCAAGAAGAAATAAAGAATGTAGTTAAAGACATTCTCTAGCAAACGAGAAATGGTCTTTTGCCTTCCTGCATCTCGATTGGAAAATTTAAGTGAGGGCTTGACAATCTTTCGTACAGTCGCATGAAGCATCTTTTTAGCTATATAAAATAGCAAAAACAAAATCAAAAGAGAAATCACCTTGGTTAAGAGATTCTCTAACATGGTTGTTAAGTCAAGTTTATCAAAATAGCGTTGAAAAAAATCTTGCATATAAAACTCCTTTTTCCTATTATACCATAAAATCGCCCTTCTCTTTTCTTTCATAATTATTCAATTATCATCTCTATTTTCATAATATCACTTGCCTCTATAGCATATTTATACTATAATTATAAACAATACATTTGAAGGAGACTGCTATGAAACGAATCATTAGAGCCTGGACCAAGGCAAGCCTCATCAAACGAATCCTTATTGGAATGATTTTTGGAGCGACATTGGGGATGCTCTTTCCAAACCTTACAGGAATTGGTCTGCTTGGAGATCTCTTTGTAGGCGGACTGAAAGCTATCGCTCCTATTCTAGTTTTTGCTCTTGTTGCCAATGCCCTTTCCCAGCACCAAAAGGGGCAAAACACCAATATGAAGACGGTTATTTTCCTATACTTGCTTGGAACCTTTGCTGCTGCATTGGTGGCCGTTCTAGCTAGTTTCTTACTGCCTGTGCAAATCACCCTGACCAGTGCAAATACAGAAGTTGCTGCTCCTGACGGTATCGGTCAAGTCCTCAGCAACCTCTTGCTCAAACTGGTGGACAATCCCTTGAATGCCATTGTTGAGGCCAATTATATCGGAATTCTCTCTTGGGCAGTCATCTTTGGCTTGGCTATGAGAGAGGCAAGTAAACACAGCAAAGAATTACTGAGAACCATGGCGGATGTCACCTCTAAAATTGTCGAATGGATTATCAACTTAGCTCCCTTTGGGATTTTAGGCTTGGTGTTTAAGACCATCTCTGACAAGGGCATTGCCAGTCTGGCCAACTACGGTGTCCTCCTAGGACTCTTGATTGCTACCATGGCCTTTGTAGCTCTCATCGTCAACCCACTCATCGCCTTTCTCTTTATGAGGAAAAATCCCTATCCCCTTGTTTTGAAATGCCTACGTGTCAGTGGTATTACAGCCTTTTTCACTCGTAGCTCTGCCGCCAATATCCCTGTCAATATGAAACTCTGTCAAGACTTGGGACTGAATCCTGATACCTACTCTGTCTCCATCCCGCTTGGTTCGACTATCAATATGGCTGGCGCTGCTGTTACCATAAATGTCCTGACTCTAGCTGCTGTCAATACACTCGGAATCTCGGTAGACTTTGGGACAGCATTTGTGCTCAGTGTAGTGGCTGCCATTTCTGCCTGCGGTGCTTCCGGGATTGCTGGGGGATCCCTTCTCCTCATTCCTGTCGCTTGTAGCCTCTTTGGGATTTCCAACGACTTGGCTATGCAGGTTGTCGGAGTCGGTTTTGTGATCGGTGTCGTTCAAGACTCCTGCGAAACAGCCCTGAACTCTTCAACAGATGTCCTCTTTACAGCGGTTGCCGAGTATGCTACAAACCGAAAACTTCGCCCCTAGTCTCTGACTCCTCGTTAAACACTTGATTCTATTAGTTTAGGAAATTTTCATGTCCCTCACTCAACGTACGACCAAACTGATCTTAGCGACCTGTCTCGCTTGTTTTCTCGCTTATTTTTTAGATTTATCATCAGCAGTGTCAGCTGGAATTATCGCCCTCTTAAGCCTCTCCGACACGCGCAGAAGCACGCTGAAATTAGCACGTAACCGCCTCTTTTCCATGCTCCTAGCGCTCGCTATCGGTGTTCTAGCCTTTCAGCTGACGGGCTTTCACATCTGGAGCCTGGGCCTCTATCTAGCTCTCTATGTCCCTCTTGCTTACAAAATGGGCTGGGAAATCGGCATCACCCCTAGCAGTGTCTTGGTCAGTCATCTCTTGGTACAGGAGTCTACCTCTCCAGAGCTCTTACTCAATGAAGTTCTCCTCTTTCTCATCGGGACAAGCTTTGCCCTATTGGTCAACCTTTACATGCCCTCTCGTGAGAAAGCCATCCAAAGCTACCACCTTCAGGTCGAAGAAAAGTTAAAAGACATCTTGCTTCGCTTTAAATACTATCTGTCAAAAGGAGACGGACGCAATCAAGCCCAACTCGTTGACCAATTAGACAATCTCCTCGATGAAGCCCTCAAACTGGTCTATCTGGATCATTCGGACCATCTCTTTCACCAGACGGACTACCACATCCACTACTTTGAGATGAGACAGCGACAAAGTCGTATCCTGCGAAATATGGCCCAGCAGATCAATACCTGTCACCTGGCCGCCAGTGAGAGTTTGATCTTGGCCCAGCTCTTTTCTAAGATTGCTGCCCAGCTAAGTCAGACCAATCCTGCTCATGACCTACTTGATGACATCGAACGCTATCTGCAAGTCTTCCGCAATCGGAATCTCCCGAAAACACGTGAGGAGTTTGAAACCCGTGCTACCCTCCTGCAACTATTACGCGAAGCTGAAACCTTTATCCAGGTCAAGGTCGATTTTTATCAGAAATATGGAAACTAGAACGCAAAGAACCTCAGAGAATTCCTCTGAGGTTCTTTTGTTTTGCATTTGGAAGAGAATTTTATTCCCTCACACTGTTCTCAAAAAAGAAATATCAACTCCTAATCGTCCATCACACCACCTGTAAGCTGGTACATGAGGTAAATGTGCTCCAAGACTTTTACCTTATCCATGTGGTCTACATCTTTAAAGCCACCTAATGCTAGAAGTGGAACGAAACCAAAACATTCATCGTAGGCTAGCAGACCATGTTTGGCAACAGCTTTTTTATATAACTTTTGATCAAAATATCTTAAAACATATTCATCATCCAAAAAATTCAAAAAATGTGACAGACGCTTAATTATAATGTTACAATCCTGAATATTGTATTGGACAATTCCCACATAGGCATTCTCTTCCCAAGTAATAATATCTCCAAATGCCGTCGCGAACATAGGAAAAGCGACATCTCCTCTGAAATAGCTATCTTGGAGAAGCTCAAGATAATCATCCGGATTAATTACCTTCAGATAACCATCAAGAAAAGTTCCTAGACCATCCTCCTGCCAAATTTGAAGCAACTCAGCTGGAACTTGATTTTTATATTTTTCAATAACATCTTTGGGCATATCTGCCACTTTGACAAAATCTTTTAACATCTATTAATCCTCTGCTGCAATCTTCATAAAAGCCTGTTTAAAGTCTTCGTACATCTCAAAAGCAACTTTCATGACATTTTCAAAGTCATCATAATTAGCAATCACTGGATCCATGATTCTATAGTCCGGAGAGATGAGTCTCCTAGAAAACTCCATCAGTGGAGTCCCTAGTATAACTTTGTTTTGAGAGTCCCTAACAACCCATATCAATTCTACTAATCCTTTAAAGATACTAATATGGAATCCAAAAGTATAACCATTTTCTTTAATAGGTTCAATATAAAAGAATTTTTCACGCCTATCAAATTTAACTCGATACCCAAAATCTTCGAAAACATCAAATATCAACTCGCCTGTAATAATATTTAAGCGTTTTTCTTTAGGCGTTCTATCTAAGCTAAATTTATCTGAAAGCTCCTTATATCTCTCCACTCCTTTGTAAATCTTAGTTCAACTCCGTATTCTTTGGCAATCTTCTTATATTTTCAATAACATCTTTGGGCATATCTGCCATTTTGACAAAGTTTTCTAACATTTTACCCTCCATTTCGCGATAACAGCAATGCTCGAAAAATCACATTTTTCAAAATGTAATCAAGCTTACGCTACTTTTGATTATGTACCTTCTGGAAGGCTTCCATAACCTTGAACTGTTCCAGTTCTTTTTCATTAGCTGGTTGCTTGCCGAGGTATTTGTATTCAAATAAGTCCATTCGAGCACTTGGGCCATAACCACTTTCCAACCATGGAGCATAGTCATAGTCGACCGAAAGTTTGTTATTTTCATCTAAATGGATGATACAAATGTACCAATCTGCCAAGTCATTTTCAATAAACACTCTTTTCAGATCTTCTGATTTTTTAAATAAAACCTTGTTTTCGCTTAGAACATCCATCATCGATAGACCAAAATCTTCTGGCATTTCCAGATGGTAATGATAATGATTTTTATATTTGAAAAAGAAATAAGCCCCTCCACTATAGGTCTTGTCCATCTCGATTACAATATACAAGTCATCCCACTCAACTGGAATCATATCGTTGACTTGATGAACGATTTCGATAATTTTTTCATTAATCTGGTTTTCCATTTTATCCTCCAATTTGATTTTATCATTGTTACACTACAATCCTAGTATACCACAAAGAATGCTTTCCACGTTTTCCTAGCTAAAAACCACCCTTGGGGTGGTTAAGTCACAATCAGTTTTCTCCTGAATCAGTCCGTTATCAAGAAAGAAACTATCTATAAAAGTATATCTTGAGGACCAATCTCAGACAATAGGCCATTGGTAAATTTTATCCCTAGTCCGTTATCCTTGTCCCAATCACAATCACATAAAAAACCAACTTCTTCAGCAGTTTCATCAAAAGTTAAAGGAAACACAATTTGTTTGGGTTTCAACAGAGAAAAAATTTCTTCTTCATTTCCAATTTTATCTAAAAAGAATTGTTTTTCGTTGCTATCGGTATAACCAGAAACAATCTCTGAGATTTCGTTGTGATAGTAAGATACAACAGCAGTATTCGCTTCTTTTATCATTTCATCTAAGTGCTCTTTAAAAAAGGTATAGGCTCTTTCTTGATTGACTTCAAATTCTCCATCTTCATCTGCATCAATAATCATTTCTAAAACATACTGCTCACCAAAAATAGTGACAGTAAGTTCCCGAGTCCAACCATAATTAAATGTTAGTTTACCAAAAATGTGATGATTCAATTCCATTGTTTACAACTGCCTCTCTAAAAAACTAATAATTTTTAACTGCTGCTTTGTTTAGAGAACCAATTCCCTCACATTCTCTCTTCCTGCAACTGTCCACTTTTAACCAACTTTTTATAGTATCGTTTGCTATACCATTCTTGGTCTGATATCTTTAAATAATTCTTATACTCTTCTGGGTATTTGTAGATATAATAGGCTTGAAAGATATGGACATTAATCATAAAGGCGATAAAATGAGCTCCAATCACAAACCAAACTGGCAAAAATAAGCCTAAAATATAGAAATACCACTGAAGGGGGATTTGATATAGCAGATGATAGACTAGCGACACTGGAAAGAGAACTGCCGTGGTTCCAGCGAGAATCTTAACTAGCTGCTTGAGGATTGACTTCTCCTCTTGATCATTTAGTCTGCGCTTGAGATTCTGGATACTATTGAGAATGATCCAGAGAAAGAGGGCTATGCCTATCCCAAGCTCAAGCCAGAAGCCCAGCCATGTATAAGCATCATAGGCCACTGCACTGGCAAAGTACAGTCCTGATATGAAAGCGCAAATGGACATGGCAAAATAGAAAGGAAAGTAGGTCCAAAGCTGGCTGGTCAAGCGTTTTTTGGGCCAAAAAACAAGCACCATTCCTAGATAGGATATCACATATACCGTCAGATTAAAGGGCTTTAGAAAGCTACTCATGTTATGAATCAGCAATCCTGCTTCCATAGAAATGACATGAACATCGCTATCTACACTTATAAACTCTGGAATCCCGATTAATACGCCATAGATCAGAATCCCTGAAAAGCAAAATCCAAGAATAATCACTGTAAAGAGGCGGTTGATGATGCCCATATGAATGGGGTTGGGCATCCCTGCGGTCAGAGCAAAATCCCCCTGGGTCACAATTCGCTTACTTCTTTCAAAGTCGGCACCGAAAATACGGATGTCTTTCATTTTTCATCTCCAAATTTCATCTGGCAAAACGCCGTATATCCTTGAGAATCCTCCATTTAAGGAGAACATCACATAGCAACTATCGAAACAGCTACACCTCGCTTCGTTAAAGATACAGCACTCACTTTCTGGGATTTGACTCTTCCCTAACACCTAGTTACACGTTTCGCTCTCCGGTTCTTTCTTGAACAAGATTTTCCCTTGACTGTATAGCTTCATAATCTTTACAAAACGAACGGGGTTGTTTTGGTTGTACACCAAAAAGAGCACGAAGAACATTAGACCAGCTCCCCAAAAATCATAGCCGCGTTCGATCGGTTGCCCAAATTTTTGAGTGCAGTCGTAAAAAACATACAAAAGATAGATAACAAAGGCAAGTATGATGTAACGAGTGATTCGATAGATCGTAGCAGATGCCTCAGCTGGATCAAAGTGTTCGTCCCTTACCATCAAATTATGTGACACTGCGTAGTAAAACACCTTCTCCGTTGTTGGCTGAGCCTTGCGCACATTTTTATAAAGTCCTCGCTCAAGAATTGCGGTAAACAATAGAAACTCAGCCAGCCACAATAGTAACACATAGCTCAAACTGATCCAGTTATAGACACCAATATCCAAGGCTGAAAGGAGGCCATAGAGACCAGGTCCACCTGCCATCAGAAAAATAACCATTTCAGGAATGTAAGCATTGGTCTTATAAGCACCTTCCGTATTGAGCAAGACACTCTTTGGAGCAGCCAAGGCCTCCCCAGTCTTTTGGTCATAGTAAACCGCCTGACCATCGCATTCTCCGATAAAAACCCGACGACGTCTCAGAAAAAACATACTCTACCTCTTTCTATCTCACTCTTTCAAAAACGGATCCTAATCCTTTTGCACTTCCTTGATGACAAATTCTTCATCCGTCCCCATACTCACTTCCAGATAGACATCTGGATTGTCGTCTGCTCGACAGATGAGGCTGAGTTTTCTAGCATAAAAGCGGTCCAGGATATCAAATATTCTGGGTAAATTGTTTTGGTTATAAAGAACAAATGTCAAGCCTAATAAAAGTCCTGTTAGGACAATCTTGACAATCTCTCCTCCGATGGGAGTGCCCAACCTCTCTTGGTAATTCCAAATAAAATTATAGGCGTAGAAAAATCCAACCAAGGGAACTAGAGAAAGCAATGCTCTTATCCAGCGAGTAGCATTGCGACTATCTTTTTCACTCATCTCCGCCTCAGCTTCCTTTGTTTCCTCTGACTTTTCCATAAGCGCCAGACAGATAGTTTTAGTAGTCACCTGAGCCCTGTTGACATTTCGATACAAGGCGCGTTCAACAAGGATAGTGATGAAAGCAAACTGCCCTAGCCAAATGAGAAGAACACTCCAGAAGGTAGACATGGTATAGGTTCCTTGTATAAACAAGCGGAAGAAGGAAATCAACCCACTACCACTTGATAACAAGAGGACTACCATTAGGGGGATATGGCGATTCATCTTGCTAGACTTTTCTGTATCCAAGAGCTTGCTCTTTGGTGCCTCCAAAAGTTCGTGGGTTTTGCGATCATAATAAATCGCCTTGTCATAGTATTGGTTAAAAAATATCCGACGTCTTCCTAAAAACATCTCTTTCTCTTTCTAGTTTCTTTCAAGAAAAGGTGCACATTTCTGACCTTCCCCTTTTGACTTGCATAAAAACAGTCTCTCATCCCATAGATAAACTGTCCTACTAGTATACCATAAACCCCATGGACTAGCGTTTGGAAAACAATAAAAGACCACCATGAAGGTAGTCCTTTGTTATCAATCGTCCATTTCATTATTTTACAAGTTCCTCAACTGGATGACCGTAAAAATATTTCATACCTTCCGTCCAGTCTTTGTCTGATAAGTCATCAATATAACCAACCATCAAATCAATTTCATTTTTCGAAATAAGAGTATTTGTGTCCACTGGGACCTGCTTGCCTGTATAAATAGAAAGAAGGGACGCCTGAAGATAAAGATGGTATTTCTGTTCTTTTTGAGCAGCGATGTATAGAGCCGTCATAATTTCTTGTGTAAATAAACCAGGAAAAACCTGAAGAGTTTTATAATAATAGTAATCTAAGTTCTTGTGCTTTATTACATCAAAATATAAACTTCCAACTTCTTCTAATCTTGCATTTTCCTCTATAATTGAACGATAGTTGAGAAAACTATCCAAAGCATCTTGAATAGCGTACTCCACTTCGGTTTCTGTATCTTCCCACTCCTCCCACAGAGTAAGAAGGTAAGGAACGACTTCATAGGACATTGTTTCCACAGCGCCAGCGACAAAAGTAAATACCGCAAATTCTGAAGCCGAACTTAAAAAATGAAAATTTTCAACTTTTTTTAAATCATCATGTGTACAAACTGAACAAAACAATCGAATACAAAGATTGAGCACTGCTTCATCTTTTGTCTGGTTCATCAAGTCAATCAGCAAGTTTTTTACTGTAAAATCTCCCTTTTTTAAGATTTCAGCAATCAGCAATACACATTCTCTCTCATCATTTACTGAAAGTAAGCCCCTTTTTAAATCTTCAAGCGCTACTGAACTAACGTGACCGAACGACATTCCTGGAATTAACAGTTTGTTTCCCATCCCCATTCTCCTTTTATCTCAATACTTTTTTGGAAATTTGTTACTTGCTTTCTGACCGATGCTAAGTTATCACCAAATTTACTGGCTCTACAATCCCAGTATACCATAAAAGACCACCTCGAGGGTGGCCGTTTATCCATGAAACTAGTTCTCGTTATATTTTTGCTGGAAATCTTCCATAGCCTTGAACAACTCAAATTCTTTTTCATTAGCTGGTTGCTTGCCGAGATACTTGTATTCAAAGAAATCCATTTGTTGGCCTGAGGTAAACCTACTCTCAAACCAGGGTGCGTAGGCAAATGTAGCAGTCAATTTTGTACCAATAATCTTTATAACACATGTTGTCCATAAAGCCTGCTCTTCATTTTTAAAGATTTCCCTCAATTCCCAAGCTAATTTGAAGGTGCGTCTTTCATTTTCTCTAAATTCTGAATTAGGCAACTCATACTTCTTGGGAATATAGAGATTATAGATATAGTCACTTTTTCCTTCTTCGTTGAAGAAATAGTAGACTTCTCCACCATCAAAAGTCAGGGTAATATTAATAAAAAGATTTTCCCAAGCTACAGGTATAGTCTTATGGACACTCTGAGCAATTTCCATTACTTTCTCATTAATCTATTTTTCCATATATTCCTCCGGTTTAGATGTATTTTCCCCGTCTCTAGTATCCTTTATCTGTGAATGGTGCCTCGTTCTTACTGATAGGTCACTATCATAAAAACGAGGAGCAATACAAACAAGGCTAGGCTAATCAAGAGGGTCACCATTTTTACCAAGCGGTTGTTCTGCCAGTAGCCTGGTTTTCCGATATTGCTAGTCGCATCCATGGAAAAGAGTTGGCTTTGGCGAGGTTGGATGAGAACCAGGACAATCAAGGCGACGGCTAGGACTATCCCTACAATCATTAAAACTTCCATCATTTTCACCTCAAGATTCCTAATAATGTAAAGATCAGGGTAAGAAGGATAAGCAAGCCGAGTAAAATGGAGAAGGTTTTACTGATCTTTTCTCCTCGGGTAGGCTTTTCTTTCTTAAGCGCTCCTTGCTTTAACTCTTCCATGCGTCCTTCGACATCCTTGTAAAATAAATCTTTTTTAGTCATGGCCTTCCCCTATTATCCTTTCCATCCTCTCTCGGTAAGTAGCCAAGTCCACATAGTTAGCATGACGACCTTGATGCCCAAGGGCTTGCCCCATCTTGTCAAGACTGCTGAGAGCTTCTTGAATCTTCGCAATCATGTCTCCAACAGCCTGCACATCAAAGAGGTGTTCTGGAGCTGTGTAAGGTCTGTTATGAGCTGTCTGATCAAAGGCTAGGATAAGCATATTGTGCTCGAAGGCTTGACGGACAGCATCCAAAAGCTCGTTTCCGTAATTGATATCTAGATAGAGATCCGACAGCTGGTAGAGTTCTCGAATCTTTTGCGGACTGGCGTTTTGATAGAGAACGACATTGGGATAGGAAAGCAAGGTCAGCAACTTGGACGACATTTCAGTCACTGCCGCGATTCGGAAGGTCACCATTGGCAAGGACTCAATCAGAGTTTCGATATGCTGGATCTGATCTGAGTTGGTAACGATCAAGGCATCTGGTCGAACGAAATTTTCTCTCTTAAATTGATAATGATAACCTAGATGGAAAAACTTGTCATGATAGGCTGGGTTGGTCAAGGCCAAGGCCTTTTCATAGGTAGCCTTATCTGGTATGAGGATCTGCTTGGCTCTCAGCCCCTCTTGCTCCAAGAGCAGCTGCATATTCCCAGGAAGGCAATCATCTAGCGGTTCTTGCCAAACCAAGATATCCTGTCCGCTCTTGTCTGGATAATGATATGAGACCAAGAAAGAGGTAGCTAGAGTGTTAAAGAGAAGGTGGCGAGTGTCGATTCCTAAGTCTTGCAAAAAGAAAATCGTGAATTCTACTCGATTTTTAAAATGGCGCAGGGCTTGTCCGGGCAAGGTTAGGAGGATATGGCCTGTCACATGATTTTCTAGGACAATTTCCTGTCCCTTTGCATCCTGGTACTTGGTCAGGATAGCCTGTCCATCTGCACTATAGGTGGTCTTGGCAAAGCAGGCTCCGTATCGGTTATAGTGGTCTGCTTGGTAGATACGGCCGGATAGGTCCTTCCAGTCGACTTGCTTGACCAAACGGGCCTGAGGAGCATCCACATAGTGAATCACGCCCCTCTCCCGAGAATCCTCTAGGATATGCGCAAACTGGTTATTGCCCGCAATCTCCCAAAACTCAGGGACGGCTACTTGGTTGAAATAAAGAGCTTTTCCCGACTCGTAACCTAGATAGTAGGTAAAGGGAGAAAGAATCCCATCTGGGAGAAAGCCATCTGGCTCGATCACAACCGTGACATGAGACAGACCAGCAACTTCTAGACTTTCATGTAAATCTCGGCTTTCCTGGCCATATCGATCAAATAGTTGAATCATGCAGGACCTCCTCTATCGTTTTCTTCCACTTGTCCCTTACTTTGTCTGTTAAAAATCCTCTCGCTAGGTCATAAGATGCTGTTCGCATAGCTGGCAAATGATTTTCCTGATAGAGCTGGCAGATCTTTTCTGCAAAGGCCCTTTTAATCGCCGTTTCTACATGGTCATCCGAACTTGGGATCAAGTAGCCATTTTGACCGTCCTGGATAAAGGTCTGGTTGCCATAGGGTACATCAAAACCAATCAGGGGCAAGCCTGAACCAACTGCCTCCATCAAGGTCAGACCAAACCCTTCGCTGGTTGAAGCTGTCAAATAGACTTCGTACTGGGGATAGATCTGAGATAGGTCTGCATGTCCCTTGAGCTGGATATAGTTCTCCGCTTGGTGAGCCCTGATGATTTCCCTTAAAAGGGATTCCTCGCCCCCACTGCCATAAATGTCAAAGGTAAGCTCTGGAAGGACTTGATGCGCCTGGATAACCGCCTTGACAAGCCAGTCAATGTGTTTTTCCTTGGCCAGACGCGAAGCGGTAATGAGAGAAAAGGGTTTGCGTTCCCTAGCAGGCTCGGTCAGCTGATCAATGCTCCCAACTGGAATCGTGACGATTCGTGGACGATGCTGACTGTACTGGGCAAATTGGCCTTCGAGAACTTCCTTCTGCCGATCCGTGGATACGATAAAACAATCGACCTTGTCCGCGTTTGTAAATTGATACTCATAGTAGTTGTTCCAAAGGAGGTAGTCTTCGTTGCTAGCATTCTCACTATAGTGCTCTGCGTGAACGACAACTGCTAGATGGGCCTTTTGTGCTTCTTCAAAAACAGCCTGACCAATCCCTGTCTCCCTATCCAAGATGACCAAATCAGACTTGCTCAAGTTCAAACTTTGCATAAAATAGCGCATAAGAGCTGGCTTGCCATACAAGATCCGGTCTTTAAATCGATAGACCTCTTCCTGTCCTTCAGTCAGCAAGATATCGTAAGCAGTGCTGCCATCTTCATTGAAAAAGGTTCGTTGATAGAGCCTAGCCACTTGGTCTTTGGGCGCGAAATATTCTGTACAGTAACGCGTGTAGGAGAAATAATCCTTGCGAATCAAGTTACCCCCAAACACATACTCTGCATGCTGCACCAGATTCTTAGTTGAGTCTACCAAGTAGCAGGTCACAAACTTGTCCTCGTCTGAAAAGTAGACACGCAAGACCTTGCCATCCTGCTCCCTATGACTCTCAAGGCCACCAAAAGAGGCCAAGACCTCGTCAACTGTAACACTGGTCGGAGCTAGCTTGATATCTGTAAAATGATTGTAAAGCCAGATTACCTGATCATCCGCAAAGCCGATATTGGCCGTTAAATGCTGGATATTGTCTGCCAAAATCAAGTCGGTAAAGATAAACTTAGATGCTAGGTCTAAACTTCTAAAAATCCCTGCTCGGTAGGCCTGGGCATATTCGACACCACTACTTGCCCAACCGATTCCTAGATTTATATTGTAAATTGTCATATGATCCTCTTTTTATGGAAAATGGGTGAGAATTTCACCTTTGGGCGTTACTTCCACAATCCCCATGAGAAGATTGCGTACCATATCTGTACGGATTTGTTGCTTCATGGTTTCAAAACCAGCATAGGCCTCCTGATAATACTCTACGATAGGGTTCTTTTGAGAAGCAGACTGATTTCCGATTGCTAGACTGAGCTGTTGGAGATAGTCGACTTGCTCAACCCAGTTGTCATCAATAGCTTTAAGCATGGATATTCTCAGAAAAGAATCATAGAGCTGGTGAGGTTGGAGGACTTCCTTTTTAGCTGCGATTTCCTTGGATATTATTTCCTCTAGTAACTCCCGAATCTGATCTGCATCAGCTAAATCCAAATCAGCTGGTAATTCTCTCATCCCAAAGCTAATATTGGTCACGATGAAGTGAAAGAGTTCTTGGAGGCTGCTATAGGCTTTTTCTGAGATTTGTTTGATATAGTCTGCCAGTATATCCTCAAGGATATGCTCTAAATCACGACTCCCATCTAGCAAGCGATCTCTTTCTTTGTAGACCATCTGACGCTGAATATTGACGCTTTCCGCATACTCTAAGGTTTGTCTGCGTGCAGAGCGACTGGCACTATCACTAGCCTCTTGGGCTTTTCTAACGAGATTGCGGTACTTGCGAGCCTTAAGTAGGATGGGTTTGCTAATATCTTCCACTTGGTAGTCTTGATACAGGTCGTGAACCCAAGACGGCCCGAACTTTTTAATCACATCATCTTCAAGCGACACGAAAAATTGAGACATACCTGGATCGCCCTGGCGGCCGGAACGACCTCTGATTTGCAGGTCAATTCGTCGGCTCTCCATTCGCTCGGTACCAATCACAATCAAACCACCCAATTCTGCTACCCTTGGACCGAGCTTGATATCTGTCCCGCGACCTGCCATAGAAGTCGCAACGGTCACGGCTCCCATCTGTCCAGACTCTGCGATGATCTGGGCTTCACGCGCCGCATGATTGGCATTGAGGACATTGTGGGAAATCCCCTCTCGCAAAAGCAAGGATGAGTATAGCTGGGACATTTCAACAGATCCGACAAAGATCAGGAGTGGGTTGCCTTTGGCGTGATAGGTCTTGATAGCTTCCAGAGAGGCATACACCTTCTCAGGGAGGGTAACATAGAGATTGTCTGGATGGTCAATTCGCCTAAGTGGGCGATTGGTTGGGATGCGAATGACGGCCATATTGTAGGTTTCGAAAAATTCTTTTTCTGCCACCTTTCCCGTTCCTGTCATACCTGAGATTTTGCGAAACATCTTAAAGAGACTCTGGTAGGTGATTGAAGCCATGGCTCTGGTTTCAGGAGAAAGTTTCACATGTTCCTTGGCTTCGATGGCTTGATGGAGACCACCTTGAAGCTTGGTCATTTCCATCAAACGCCCTGTTCCTTTGTCTAACAAGACCATTTCTTGCCCTCGAATCAGGTAGTCCTTGTCCTTGGTAAAGAGCGTATGGGCTCTGAGAGCATAGACCAGATGCCGAACATAACTTGCATACTCTTCCTTGTAGAGATGGTCGATTCCTAAGAAACCTTCGACCGTCTGGGCCCCCTTTCGGGTTAACCAAACCTGGTCTTTTTCTTCCTTGTAGATGTAGTCCTCTCCCTCAACCAAGGTCGTCACTAGGGTATCAATCATCCCATAATAGTTAGACTGGACGCGGGGAGAACCTGCGATAATCAAGGGAGTTTGGGCACTATCGAGTAGAATGTCATCGATTTCATCGATGATAACATAGTTAAAGGGAGGCAGGAATTTCCCCTCACGAGTGGAGGCAAGATTGTCATTGAGATAGTCAAATCCCAGTACACTATTGGTCGTGTAGACGATGTCTGATGTGTAGATCTTTCTTTTCTCTTCGGCAGTCAAGTCCTCTTTTGGATCATCTGAAAAGGGCAGACCGACAGTTAGACCTAAAAATTGGTAGACTGGGCCCATTTCGCTTGCATCCCGTCTAGCCAGATAGTCATTGGTCGTGACCAGCATGCTGCCTTTACCCGTTAAGGCATTGAGGTAGAGGGGCATGGTTGCAGTCAAGGTCTTGCCTTCACCTGTATTCATCTCAGCCACATTTCCTTGGTGGATCACGATGGCTCCCATGACTTGCACATCATAGGGAAAGAGACCCAAGATACGTTTATCCGCTTCACGAACAAGGGCATAAGCTTCTACCAATAGCTCCTCCAAGGTTTCTCCCTGGGCAAGACGCTGGCGAAACTCCTCTGTCTTTGCAGCCATTTCCTCATCACTGAGGGCTGCCATCTCTTCTTTGAGGGAATTGATTTGGCTTAAAAGTTTCTTGACCTTTCTCAGTTGTCTTTCCTGATACAAACGATTAAACACCATCATCCTCCTCAATAGAAAACGAAACAAAGTCAAGAGCCTCAAAACCTGCACTAATCAAGGAAAGGCGATAGGTGTAGGCCGTTTCAGGATAGGTGAAGCTAAAAGAAAATTGTCTTTCAATCTTCTCCTCGATGATTTCCTCATAACGGTTTAAAAAAGTGAGTTTGATATAAAGTCCATTGACTGGTTGAACCTGCACCTTCATGGATAGACGATAGGTGTGATTTTTCTTAAGAAGAGGGAGGCTAGGTTGACTTCTAGTAGCCTGGTAATTGACACTAGAAAACCAGGTTTTAAGGGTTTCACCTGAAGCCAGCAAAGGATTTTTCAGGGTAACATGACCGTCTGCATGATAGGTGATCTGGCTACCATAAAGATAAGTGGCTCCCATCTCACCCCACCTAATATCCTCTCTCTTGATGATAATCATGTCTCACCTCTTCCGTATTCTTCTAGTATCATCTTGTAAAAATGAATAAACCAGGCAACGTTTGTTCCTGTATCATCATTGTGTCGACCTGCGGTTCCTTTGGACAAAATCTTGGCTCCTGTCTGACAAAGTGTCTCCACTAGCTGGTCATAGGCACTACTATCCATATCCTCGTCCTTCATGTAAGAAAGGCCGAAGGTCGTCTGGGAAAAATCAGCTTGTTTAAATCGGGTCCAAAAACGTTGATCCAAGTCCTTCATGTCTTTCTGGCTCACTCCTCCTGTCTGAAGGTGCAAGACATCAAAGCTAGTCGGAAAGACTCCTGGCGCCTCTAGTCGGCCCCGCTGTGCGATGGTTCCTAGATTGGTCAAGGGTTTTCCGACTACAATCCCCTTGGGTTCAAAGTAGGCTCCGTAGTAGAGGGCTGGGAAGGTTCCCATTGACAGCCCAGATAGGAGCAAGTCACTTCTATCCAAGCCTAGATAGTCTAGATAGTGTTGGATGGTTGCTTGAATTTTATCTTCTAATTCCTCAGTTCCTAGGTAAAAGGCTCCTCCTTCTAATCGAGGGTCCGAAAAGAGGAGAAAAGGGCATCTGAGATTCTTCATCATCCAGTAACCCTCAAAACCTTCCGCCGGACGGTAACCTGAGAAATAGACTGCTAGAGGTGGCTTGAAATCTCCCGGGTGAAAGAAATAGTTGATTTCCTCACGTTTTTTGTCATGCAGGATATTGCCTCCGAGAACAAACTTTCCAAACTGTTTCCGGCTCCAGCGTTGGTGGAGATTGCCGATGTTGACCTTTCCCTGGCCACGCGCTTCAAGAGAAATGCTCAGATAAGCATCATAGTCTTGCTCCACTATGATTGCTGAGGCAAAGTCTGCTTCCTCAAGGAGAATGTCCTGTCTAATCTCTGAGATGGATCCCGCTGGGATCTTTCGCAAACGCAGACGCAATTCCACGGGTCCAGTTTTTTCATATTCGAGCCAGAGTTCGATTGGCGAATGGGCTTGGACGGTCTGATTGTAGGCCCAAGAGGCTAGCTGGGTATAGGTCTTGCCAAAATCCCCTTCTAACTTCAGATGCTCAAACCCTTGATAGGAGACAGATCCTTGAAAACTCGGGTGAATCCTTATCGTAGCTGGACTCATCTTGTCCCCATAACCACCTTCAAAGAGGGAGGTGGAGAGGTCTCGAACAAAGCCCTGTCTGTCTGACAGGTCCATCGCTTGCATGCAGTGCTGTTTGATGAGGTTTTGAAGACTTTCATCCTGACTTGCAAACTGTTCTGGATAGAAAACCGTATAGGGTTCCAAGCTAGATGCAAAAGGCAACAAATCTACTAGATAAGCCTCATCCGTGAGAATGACAGCATGAAAGTGTTCTAGGTCATTCTCATCCATGATTTTCTGGATGGCAGATGGTGTGTTGGGAGGAACATGATACCAGTCTAGTTGGGCTGGTAGGGCAAGTGTATCTCGCCAATCCTCTGGACCGATTTGCAAGATCTTATACTTCTTTTCCATGAGTCACCTCCTCCAACCACTTTTCTAGCTTGATTAGGAATTGCTCCCCAGTGTGTTCCTTTATCTTTTCAATGGAATGGATTAAAGCATCATTCCACACCTGCAGACTATCGAGATAGTAATGGGCAGCTTGCGCAAAATCAGCTATATTTTCCAACAGATAGCCATTCTTCTGATGGCTGACATACTCTGTTTTGACCCTATTGATTTGAGGGATACCAGCACTAATCCCCGCTATCTGGGTATAAAGAAGAGGCTGCCTGTTCAAATCGACAATCAAACGAACAAATTCCAGCTGCTTGATTAACTCCGATTCATCCTTCATATTGACAAACGAATAGCGCTTGCTCTGATGGCGATTGTCCTCAAGCGGATTTTCAGCTCCTTGGTAATCAACTTCCTTCTCCAGTTCCTGGTCTTGAAACTGCTCTGAGACCATCTCAGCAACTCGTGTTTCCAGTTGTTTCATTTCTTCTTGACTAGCAGCAAAGGTTCCAAAGACCAGCTCCGTATCCTTGTTTTCAGAAAGGAAATGCAAGACCTGATAGAGCGCTTGGTCCTCTATCCCCTGCTCAAAGTCCAGTTGATAGTAGATGAGCGACTCCTTCCGAGTCTGACTCTTTCCCAGCTCCAAGCGGGTATCAAAAGGTGATAAATGACGAAACTTCTCTGATTGATTTGGAAAGGCAAATTGTGCCAAGCGCAAGGTGTCCTCTCTGTCGACTAGAACAAGGTCCACCTTATCCAGCAGACTTGCCAGTTGGGGTAACTGCTCTTGAGGATTTCGTCCGATAAAAAGGCTGAGAACCTTGGTACTTTGACGGGGCAATCGTTCTAAAAGGAAAGTATTATGCTGGTCACACGCAGGCAGAAAATAGGTCGTTCCTTCCTCGGGAAGGTGAGCTATTTTCTTCTCAAAAAACTCCGCAATCAATTCTCCCATATCTCGGTAGGCCTCTTTTTGGAAGCGAAAAGCAAAGATAGGATTGACCTCGATACGGCCATCATCTTGCAAATGCTCTCTAAACTGCCAAATTCCCTTGGGATTGAGATAGTCTTGGTAAATCGCCTGACCCTCTTCATAGTAAATCACACTGGAATCCAGCCCCCGATCATCCATCAGGTAATTAGCAGACAAGAGCCCATCTTCCTTGAAATACTGAATCGTACTGATAAAACCTTCTATCCCATGCTCTACCTGAGCATAGGGCTTGCCATCCTTCAGCACCAGAATGGTAAAGGGACTGTAAACAAACTCGCAGTCCTCTTCCCACTCAATATCTCTTAGTTGCAAGACCTGTGGTCGAATCTCATGAAAATCCTGCAATTCATCAAATAAGGAATAAACCGGTGCTTCTAAAATACCTTGGCGATGGAGAAAATAGCGCAAATGAGGCTGATAGGACAAAAGGAGGACCTGTGCAGGGATTCCTTGGCGTTGCATCAGGCGAATCTGATTAAAGGTGTCATCAAATTCTAGCTTGAAATGAGAAAAATACCAGGGTGTCAAATCAGCATGCCAGGGACGCTCCTTGCCATACCAGGCTGGGATAAAGTAATACATCAAAACCTCCTAGAATAGTGGCCGATACCTTTCATTTAGTCGGAGCGCTTGCAATTCGTCGTGAATCGTAAAGAGCATACCACTCAAAATTAAAAAGAGTCCGGGAATCATGCTGACTTTTAACAAACTCTCATCCTTCAAGACAAACAAGATCGGAAGTCCAGCCAAGGTAACGTTAAAGACTGCACCTATCAGAGCAAATCGTAGAACCAAACGGTTAATAAAGCGACTGGTATCCTCACCCGGATAGACCCCATAGATGTAATCTCCTGATTGCTTCATCCGATCTGCGATCTGTTGTCCACTCACATTGACAAAGGCAAAGGCAATGCTAAAGACAAAGAGGATAAGGATATAAGCGTATATCCACAAGGGTTTCCCCATCGCATACTGCTCCAGTATGGCAGGGTAGAGCGGATTGCCCTTATCCAGATGTTGAAGCAAGAGCAAGAGATAAGAAGGTAAGCCCATGAGACTCATCACATACATATAAGGCATGCCACCAGCAGGATTGAGCATGATTTCCAGATAGGAATAGCGTTTAAAGCGAGAATGAAGGCCTATTTTATTGATAGGGATGCGGTATCTAGCTCGGTAAAAGAGAACGACTAGATAGGTAAAGAGGACTCCAAGTATCAGTAACAGGAAAAGCAGCCAAGGAGAGATCTTATGAACTTGGACCGATTGGATGATGTCCTGAGGGAGTGAAGCCACCATACTCGCCAATAAAATGACGATTGGGCCTCCAACTCCGATAGACGCATTGATGTCAGACAGCCAAACTAAGAAGAAGGTCCCCGCAACCAAAAGGCTGGTATTGAGGAGAAAGACCAAGAAGGGATTGTAGGGAGCTTGGACAGGAAGGTTTGTCGTCAAGGCCAAGGCCTGAATCAAGGCAATCCCTAACGTCAAGTACATTTTCCGTCTATCCTGGACTTCCGAAGAAACCGAGTTTAAGCCCAGTTTCTTTGAAAAGGAAAACATCTGCCACAAGATCATAGCTGACATCCAAGGTGAAAGCCCGATGGAAAAGAGAGAGAGACTGCGAAGATTTCCACCAGTCAGGGCTACTGAAAAGTCCAGATAGGCTGCGCTTCCTCCGAGAAAATCCCGACTATTGAGATCAACAAAAGGAAGAGCCAGACGACTCCCGAGCACATAAATAAAGAGCAAAAATAGGGTGCGCATCCCTTTTTTTACTGCTATCGATGAACGAAATTCTTTCACTAGCTCCTCCTTTTCATTTTATCTTTCTGTCCTGTCACACGGGAACAATCTTGTCCTTCCATCTTAGAATTTTCAAATCTCTATCTCAGTTTTCGTGAGCTTTCTCGTCCAGATAAGCTGTCAGAGCTGCTACCATTTCTTCCGGTCTTTCTGCTGAGAAAATACCCGCATAGGCACTTTCAGGTAGTTCTCGCGACTGGGTATTGTCAAAAGTCAAGATCGGTTTCTCAAAGCGTGAAACATAGTCATAAACAACACTCAACTTGTTATCGTGGTTAATATCTAGGTAGACATCTGTCTGCTGGATCAGTTTCTCGACCAAGAGGGGGAAGGTGTTGGGATAGAGGGTCACATTTTCAAAACGTGACAAGAGCATGAGTTCAGGTGCCATCGTCGTATAGGCTGCGATGTAGAAATGCACCTCTGGCAAGGCTTGAACCAGATAGTCGATTTTCTCAAGATGCCAAGAATTGGTCAAATTAACACAAGTCATAACTGGCTGATAGACTGTGACTGGATAGTCAATTCCGGCCTGACGCCATTTTTCAGTAATAGCAGACCACTCCATCAGATGATAGTGCCACCAAACCTCACGCAAACGCCCAACCGAATGAGTATTCCAAGGTTTGTCCTGAGAGAGGAAATGCAAGATGGCTGGCAGAGGCTCCAAAGGAATCTGGAAGATAAATTCATGTCCATGTGAGGCAGCCCCACTGTCAAAACCAATCTGGAAATTATAGTTTTGATCCAGAGAAGCATAGCTGTCATGAAAGAGCATATTGAGGATGGACTGGTCTCCCTCACTCACATGTTGGTGTTCCCGTTCCGTCAGCTCAACAAGTTTTTTTCTTACAGCTTCTGACCGCCACTTTTTGTTGTTTATCAAGAGAACACCTGCATTAAAGCCAACCCCAACTCCAAAACAAGATGGCGCAGCAGCCAGGTAGTTTTCTCCCAAGTCCATTTCAAAGAGAGCCGTCAGATCAGCCGTCACAACCAAATCACTGTCCAAGTATAGAACCTTATCCTCTTCGACAAAATCAGGGATAAAATAACGGGCAAAGGTCATGTGATTGATATGGGGCAATTTGTTACTCCAGTTCATCTGAAACTGGGCGCCAAGCATCTTGACATCCACTAACTTACCGCCCATTTGCTCTACTATCGGTCTGAGAGCACGGAACCACTCCTGGGGAATATCCTGGTTAAAGATATAGACCTTGACATGACTATTATGATAGCAGAGAGACTTGAGCGCTGTTTCAATCTGGCGGATATAGGCATAATCTCCTGCGAGAACAATTGTTTTTTTCATTTAGTTTCCTTCAGTTTACAACGACTGCTTCTGTGATTCCAAAAGCGTGCGGATAGACTCGATCATTTGATCTACGGCCGCCGGTGAGTAGACATGACTGTAACCACTCGAGTCATGACTAGTGGTCTCAAAAGCAAATATAGGGATTTCTCTTTGCTGCACCTCTTGGATAATGTTTGCAATTTCATCCTCATGATTGATATCCAAGTAAAAGTCAATCTTTTCCAAGATTTTTCTGACATTCATGGGATTAAAGTAAGGATAGAGGCGTACATTCAGATGTGATTGCAAATTCATGATTTCCGGCGCAAAATTGGTATGAGCTAGGATAGAGAACTCTACATCTGGCAGTTCTTGGATCAGGTGTTCGATTCTCTCTATATGACACGTATTGGTAAAAATAGCGGTCGCATACTGGGGAGCCTGAACTAAAGATGCCAATCCTTTATGGAAATCACATTTTTTCATGACGATATCAGACCACTCTAGTCCGTAGTAAAACCACCAGTCCGCCCTGAAACGATTGAGGTTGATTTGGTACCAAGGCTTGTCCCCTGTATAATGGATAATCTGGGCTGTCTTCTCAACAGCAAGAGAATCCCTATACCAAGAATCCATCTGGTAATTTCGGGCCACCGTATCCATACCAACCATAAAATTATAGGTAGCTGGCAGCGGTTTCCAACGACCTTCAAACAGGTGATTTAACACGCCCTGATCGCCAAAAACTTGGTCATGCAGTTGGTCTGTCAAGCTCAGCAAGTGCTCCGTCACCTTTTCTTGACGCCAGAGAGCGACATTGATTAGCATGACTCCAGAATTAAAAGTGCTAGGAACTAGAGCATCTGCGACAGCAGCTACTGGCCAGTCCGCCATATCTTCTAAAAAGAGTTGATCTAAGTTTGATCTAACGATGATATCCGAATCCAGGTACAAGGCTAGGTCTTCGCTGACATACTGAGGAATAAAATAGCGAAAGTAAGCCGCGTAACTTAGATGAGACAAGGGAAGATGATACTCTTTTAAGCCATGATGACTAATCTTGACATTGACGATTTTTGAGGCTAGAGGCTCTAGACGTCTCTCCATGAGCTGAAACCATTCAGATGGCAAATCATCATTGAAAACATAAAAAGTCACTGCTCGGTTATGGGCGCAGATTGACTTGATTGTTGTCTCAATCTTGTCCATATAAGCATTATCACCACCGAGTACAATGGCTTTTTGAAGCTCTTTTTTCATTTCGTCCCCTTTTCTTTTCACATTCTTTTGGCTACTTTTCTACTACTATAGTTCTGATTTTTTCGATGATTATCTCACCTTCCTATTATACCTTTTCCCCTAGTTTATTTCAAACTCAAAAGAGGATTTTCCCCTTCTCACATATAGAAAAAACCTTTGAAAAATCATGTTTTCAAAGGTTTTCCATTTTACTATTTATTCATTGATTTTTATATCTTATCAACGACTTTCTTGATCGTCATTCTGACTCTTCTTGGCAAGAAGACCGATACCTGTCACAGCTGCCAATGCTCCCAACAAAGCAGATGCTACCGAAGTCGACGCTCCTGTATTTGGCAAGGCTTGTTTCGGCTTGCTTGAAGCGGATTGACCTTGGCTTGCAATGCTGGCCATTGAGAGAGAAATGCTTGTTGAAGTAGATACCAGAGCACTTGCTGACGCAGATCCACTAATAGAATCTGAAGCCGAGAGACTAGTACTAATCGACATTGACTCGCTCACTGATATACTTGCTGAAATCGAAGCACTTTCTAGAGTCGATTCACTGGCTAACATGCTAGCTGAGAGTGATGCGCTCGTTGAAATAGATTCGCTCACTGATGTACTTGCTGAGATTGAAGCACTTTCCAATGCTAACTCGGCTGCTAGCATACTTGCAGAAGTTGAAGTACTTGTTGAAGCGGATTGACTCGAACTTGCCGATACAGACTCACTTGTGCTGACTGAGGCTGACTCACTTGCGCTGACTGAAGCAGATTCACTGGTGCTTACAGACGCTGATTGGCTCGAGCTTACTGAGGCTGACTCACTTGCGCTCGCTGATGCAGACTGACTAGCACTCAATGAAGCCGATTCGCTTGAGCTTACTGATGCCGATTGACTTGAGCTTACAGATGCAGATTCACTCGAACTTACTGAAGCTGACTGGCTCGCGCTGACTGAGGCAGACTGGCTCGCGCTGGCTGAAGCGGATTGGCTTGCACTCAATGAAGCCGATTGACTTGAACTTGCAGACGCTGACTGACTGGAGCTTACTGAGGCTGACTCACTCGAACTTGCTGAGGCTGACTGGCTCGAGCTCAATGAAGCTGATTGACTGGCACTCACCGAAGCAGACTGGCTCGAGCTCGCTGAGGCAGACTGGCTGAAGCTGATCGATGCAGACTGACTTGTGCTTACAGATGCCGATTGACTTGCACTCAATGAAGCCGATTGACTGGAGCTTACAGACGCTGACTGGCTCGAGCTCACTGACGCTGATTGACTCGAGCTCGCTGATGCAGATTCACTTGCACTCAATGATGCAGATTGACTCGAGCTTACTGAGGCAGACTGACTTGCGCTCACTGAGGCGGATTGACTTGAGCTCGCTGAAGCGGATTGGCTTGCGCTCGCTGAGGCTGATTCGCTTGAACTTACTGAGGCTGATTGACTTGCGCTTACTGAGGCGGACTGGCTAGCACTAACTGAAGCAGATTGGCTTGAACTTACTGAGGCGGATTGACTAGCGCTGACTGAAGCTGACTGACTAGCGCTGACTGAAGCTGACTGACTAGCGCTGACTGAAGCTGACTGACTCGAACTTGCAGATGCAGACTGACTGGCACTCACTGAGGCTGATTGGCTAGCGCTCGCTGAGGCTGACTCGCTTGAACTTACTGAGGCGGATTGACTTGCGCTGGCTGAGGCTGACTGACTAGAACTTACCGAAGCAGACTGGCTCGCACTTGCAGATGCTGATTGGCTCGCGCTGGCTGAGGCTGACTGGCTGGCGCTCGCTGATGCTGACTCACTTGCACTCAATGATGCGGATTGGCTCGAACTTACTGAAGCAGATTGGCTAGCGCTCGCTGATGCGGATTGACTAGAGCTCACTGACGCTGATTGACTGGCACTCAATGAAGCGGATTGGCTGGAGCTTACTGAAACAGATTGACTAACGCTTATTGAGGCTGACTGGCTCGCACTCACTGAAGCGGATTCGCTTGTGCTTACCGAAGCAGATTGACTCGAACTTGCCGAAGCAGACTGACTTGAGCTTACAGACGCTGATTGACTCGAGCTTACTGATGCTGACTGACTAACGCTCGCTGAAGTGGACTGACTCGAACTTGCAGACGCAGATTGGCTCGAGCTGACTGAAGCGGATTGGCTAGCACTCACTGAAGCGGATTGACTAACGCTTATTGAGGCTGACTGGCTCGCACTCACTGAAGCGGATTCGCTTGTGCTTACCGAAGCAGATTGACTCGAACTTGCCGAAGCGGATTCACTTGCACTTGCAGATGCTGACTGGCTTGAGCTTACTGAAGCGGATTGGCTTGAGCTTACCGAAGCTGACTGGCTGGAGCTTGCAGATGCTGATTGGCTGGCACTTGCAGATGCTGACTCACTTGCGCTGGCTGATGCCGATTGACTAGCACTTACGGAAACTGACTCACTTGCGCTGACTGAGGCTGATCGACTCGCACTGGCTGATGCCGATTCGCTGGAGCTAGCTGAGGCGGATTGACTCGAACTTGCAGATGCTGACTGGCTTGAACTTACTGAGGCAGATTGACTAGCACTCAATGAGGCAGATTGACTCGAACTTGCAGATGCTGACTCACTTGCGCTCGCTGAAGCAGATTCACTTGTGCTTATTGATGCAGACTGGCTCGAGCTCGCTGAAGCAGATTGGCTGGAGCTTACTGAAGCTGACTGGCTGGCACTCGCTGACGCTGATTGGCTAGCGCTCACTGAGGCGGATTGGCTTGAGCTGACCGATGCTGATTGGCTAGCGCTCACTGACGCTGATTGGCTAGCGCTCACTGAGGCGGATTGGCTTGAGCTGACCGATGCTGATTGGCTAACGCTGACTGATGCAAACTGGCTTGCGCTGGCTGAAGCCGATTGACTAGCACTCAATGATGCAGATTGGCTCGAGCTGACTGAAGCGGATTCACTGGAGCTTACTGAGGCTGACTCACTTGCGCTTACTGATGCGGATTGACTCGAGCTGACTGAGGCTGACTGGCTAGCGCTAACTGAAGCAGATTGGCTTGAACTTACTGAGGCGGATTGACTCGAGCTTACTGAGACAGATTGGCTTGAGCTTACGGACGCAGACTGACTTGCGCTCACTGATGCTGATTGACTTGCGCTCGCTGAAGCGGATTGACTTGCGCTCGCTGAGGCGGATTCGCTTGAACTTACTGAGGCGGATTGACTTGCGCTCGCTGAAGCGGATTGGCTCGAACTTGCCGACGCAGATTGACTAGAGCTTACTGAAGCGGATTGACTCGAGCTGACTGAGGCAGACTGGCTAGCGCTGGCTGATGCGGACTGACTTGCGCTTACTGATACGGATTGGCTCGAGCTGACTGAGGCTGACTGGCTGGAGCTTGCTGAGGCAGATTGGCTGGAGCTCGCTGACGCGGACTGGCTCGAACTCGCTGAAGCTGATTGGCTGGAGCTTACAGATGCTGATTGGCTGGCACTTGCTGAAGCGGATTGGCTCGCACTCACTGAAGCTGACTGGCTCGAGCTTACGGACGCTGATTGACTTGAGCTTACGGATGCGGATTGACTGGCACTTACTGATGCAGACTGACTAGCGCTCGCTGAGGCTGATTCGCTTGAACTTACTGAGGCTGATTGACTTGCGCTCGCTGAAGCTGACTGACTTGAGCTAACCGATGCAGATTCACTGGAGCTTACTGAAGCTGACTGACTTGCACTCACTGACGCTGACTGACTCGAACTTGCCGACGCAGATTGACTAGCGCTCGCTGAAGCGGATTGACTGGCACTTGCAGACGCTGATTGACTGGCACTCACTGAAGCTGATCGACTCGCACTCAATGAAGCGGACTGGCTCGAACTTACAGATGCTGATTGGCTCGAACTTACTGAAACAGATTGACTAGCACTTACTGAAGCGGATTCGCTGGCGCTTACTGAGGCTGATTGACTCGAACTTGCAGATGCAGATTGGCTCGAGCTTACTGAAGCGGACTGACTAGCACTTACTGAGGCTGACTCACTTGCACTCAATGATGCGGATTGGCTAGCACTCGCTGAAGCCGATTGACTCGAACTTACTGATGCTGATTCGCTTGAACTTACTGAGGCAGACTGGCTTGAGCTTACGGACGCAGACTGGCTGGCACTTACTGAAGCCGATTCGCTGGAGCTCGCTGAGGCGGATTGACTCGAACTTGCAGAAGCCGACTGGCTTGAACTTACAGACGCAGATTGACTAGCACTCACTGAGGCTGACTGGCTCGCACTCACTGAAGCGGATTGACTCGAGCTTACTGAAGCAGATTGGCTGGAGCTTACTGATGCGGACTGACTCGAACTTACTGATGCTGACTGGCTTGAGCTTACTGATGCAGATTGGCTCGAGCTAGCTGAAGCTGACTGGCTAGCGCTGGCTGACGCAGATTGGCTGGAGCTTACGGACGCTGATTGGCTCGAACTTACTGATGCTGATTGACTTGAACTTACTGATGCTGATTGGCTAGCACTTACCGAAGCTGACTGGCTCGAACTTACTGATGCTGATTGGCTCGAACTCGCTGAAGCAGACTGGCTATTACTTACTGAAATTGACGCTTGATTTGGCGTGATTTGCCCATTAAATGTATCTGAAACCAAACCATCCACAGTCGTACTTGCAGTCACTGGTCCACTTGGAAGTCGTCCTCCATTGCGATCATATACTTTCTTCAAGTCAGTTGCAGTAAAGGTTACACTGGTAGAACTCCCCGTTGCTTGTTTGGTGAATGTTTCCCCTGCAATTGTAAGAGTAACAGTCCCACCTGGAGTCACTCCATCTACCGTAATCGCTTGATTTGTGAGACCACCTTTTTCGTTAAGGAAACGTTCCTCAATTCTAGGTGTCTGAGGGCGAATCTCAATCGGAATCTCTACTTCATCCGTACTTCCATCTGGATAAGTTACTACTGCAGTCAAAGTATGCCGACCAGCAGACAAATTCGTATTGGTTCCAGATTTCCAAGTATAGGTTGTTCTAGTTCCCTTAGTAATTCCTGTAGTAGGTAATTCTGGCGTCCCTGTAGCATTCGTGATGTACTGACTGGCTTCACCAACAGAAACAGTCCCTGAATTGGCCGTTAGAGTAAAGTTTCGATTCACCTCAGCATTGATAGCTGGTTCGTACTTTTCAGACTGAGCATGGACTTCAAATTGAATTGCGGCAGGGTTGGCTGTTAAATCTTTTACAAGACCTACGTCAGTAGTATTTCCGCTAAAATTACCTTCCTGATCATAGGTGAAAACATAACGAGTCCACAAACTATTTACTGCTTGATTTTTTCCAACAGAACCCGTGATTGAAACGGTGAAAGGATTTGATGCTGTAGCATTTCCATCTTTGGCTAGTTTATTTGTCGGAACAATCATGCTGATACTTTGACCATTACTCGTAGTGAATGAGACAACAGTTGAAGTAGCCGGATAGGCCGCGGGAACAGCAGTAGGAACAAATTTTGCATGTTCAATTCGACCACTGTTATCAGTAAACTCAATGGTCGCAGAAAAATTTTCTTCTCGATAAATTTTAAATTTTTGTCCTTCTAGAATTGCGCCACCTGTAACGGTTATTTTCTGAAGTTCTGGCTTCTCTGTATCCCTAGCAGCTCTGAAGCTAGCGGTATTTGAAGCTTTGGTCAAAGCTTGTCCGTTTCTGCTGTCACGAAGTCCAGAGTTGGCACGTAACACAGCATTTGCAATGCTATTTCGAGCTTCTGTAGCTTTTTGTAGGATAGTGGCAAGGTTAGAAGCCTCCCCTTTCAAGGCCTCTGCTATCTCATTCTTAGCTAGACTAGCCTTGGCAATTGCCTCATCCGAGTTTGGAAGTCCCTGAGCTTGAGCTAGAAACTGCCCAATCTCAGCAGACAAGGCCTCTAATTTCTTCCGTTTTTCTTCACTTTGCTTTTCTGTCAAGGCTACAGAAGTCATTGTGAAACTCGATTCAGCCGTCACACCTTCATTCTTTACACGACCAGACCGACTTTGAGGCAAGGATTCTGTAGAAAAATCAACTGCTTTTAATTCTTTTGAAGGTTGTGATTCTTTCACTGTCTCCCGAGCTGACTCACTTGCTTGGTACTGACTTTGAACACCAACTGAAGCTCTCTCTGACAGATTACTATTCGCTTGATTTTGTGTTCCAAGGGATTCACTTGAACTAGCAGTTACACTTTGACTGTTTGCCAAAGATTGACTAGTAGAAGCAGATTGGCTCATCGACTGGCTCACGCTAGAAGAGCTTGAGGCACTGATAGACTGACTTGTAGAGGCAGATTGACTGGCGCTCTGCGAATTGAATTCTGACAATGACTGGCTTTGACTGGTAGACAAAGACAAGCTAGCAGCATCTTGATGATCCTGTGTCGTCCCTAGCACTACTGAATCTCTCGTCGCCAGGGTATCTTTTGATTCGACAGTCTTTTCAACAGCGACTGCATCATTGGCATAAACACGCGTTTGCGTCGCAGCAAAACCACCTAAGATCGTCCCCGTAGCTGCTATCCCTTTCAAAACATCCAAGCCAGTCAACTTCTGACCTTCTTGCTTTTCAACCATTTCGGTCATTACTTGGCTCGTATCCGCACTTCCACGCATCACCTTAAATAAGCCAAAAAGGGAAGTCGAGGCCCGTAGCCAATGCTTCCCTGATTTGATTAATTTGAACCGAGTTACACGGTCTGTTTCTCTATATTCACCCTTCTGGCGTCTAAAAAACATGTTACTTCCCTCTATATGAAAAAGAATTTATTCACCTATAAAAACTATCTCCTTATTATATACCAAATATACCTACAATTCAATATCTATAACTTACTCTGAAGAAAGAAAATGATTTCAAAAATAACTTTATTTCAAAACTATTCTGTTTTTTCAATATAATCTTCATTTTTTGCTCTGTTAATATATTTTATTTGCTTTATAACCATTTCTAAATGCTTAAAAAATCGAGTAACTAATTCCAATCACTCAGGGAATTGATTTTTATTCAGAATATAGAAAAAGTCCATGAATCAATAGCATCCACAGACTTTTAGAAGTAGAGTATTTAAAGGCAGTTTCACAAATGAATCAATGAGGCCAGTAGCTGAAGTAACTTTCTATCCTTTCCAACAAAAAATTCCATACTAATTAATAGCCGTAATCTACGACACTGAGTTTTACAAATCGATTTCATTTATAAAACGTGGTTACGACGGAAAAATCCACGAATCGATAATATTCGTGGATTTTTCCTAGTGAAGCGTTTAGGTAAGCCGATTTTACACTACGACACGGAGTTTGGCAAATCGATTCTATTTGCCAAACGTAGTTAGTAAGGCAGTTAGCTAGTTCGCTTCCTTTATGTTACGACGGCAAAACCCACGAATCGATACCATTCGTGGGTTTTACCCAGTGAAGCGTTTCGGTAAGCCGATTTTACACTACGACACGGAGTTTGGCAAATCTATTCTATTTGCCAAACGTAGTTAGTGAGGCAGTTAGCTAGTTCGCCAAATAGCGACTAGCGTCCAACAATTAGGAACTTTAGTTCCAATTGTTGGTGCTGAGTTACATCTTTTCCTCCAACTCTACGTCTGGATACTTGTCCGCAAACCAGCGAAGGGCAAAGTCATTTTCAAAGAGGAAGACTGGCTGGTCAAAACGGTCCTTGGCCAAGATATTGCGGCTTGAGGACATCCGTTCATCCAAGTCCTCAGGCTTGATCCAACGAACAGTCTTTTTACCCATTGGGCTCATGACTACTTCCGCATTGTATTCGCCTTCCATGCGGTGCTTAAAGACTTCAAACTGGAGTTGTCCGACAGCTCCTAGCATGTACTCACCAGTTTGGTAATTCTTATAAAGCTGAATGGCTCCCTCTTGCACCAGTTGCTCAATCCCCTTGTGGAAGGATTTTTGTTTCATGACGTTCTTGGCAGAAACTTTCATGAAAATCTCAGGGGTAAAGGTTGGCAGTGGTTCAAATTCAAACTTGTTTTTTCCAACCGTCAAGGTGTCTCCAACCTGATAAGTACCGGTATCGTAAACCCCGATGATATCACCTGCTACGGCATTGGTCACATTCTCACGACTTTCAGCCATAAACTGGGTGACATTAGATAGTTTGGCAGTCTTCCCAGTACGAGGCAGATTGACACTCATTCCTCGCTCAAACTCACCTGATACGATACGGACAAAGGCAATGCGGTCACGGTGACGAGGGTCCATGTTGGCTTGGATTTTAAAGACAAATCCTGAGAAATCCTTGTCATAAGGATCCACAATTTCGCCATCTGTTTTCTTGTGTCCATGTGGTTCTGGAGCAAACTTGAGGAAGGTTTCAAGGAAGGTCTGCACCCCAAAGTTAGTGAGGGCTGAACCAAAGAAGACTGGTGTTAATTCACCCGCTAAAATAGCTTCTTCTGAAAATTCATTTCCCGCTTCTTGCAAAAGTTCGATGTCGTCCTTAACCTGAGCGTAGAAAGGATTGCTGCCAAAAAGCTGGTCACCTTCTTCTAGACTAGCAAAACGCTCATCCCCTTTATAGAGCTCTAAACGTTGGTTATAGAGGTCATACAAGCCCTCAAAAGCTTTCCCCATCCCGATTGGCCAGTTCATTGGATAACTTGCAATACCTAGGACTTCTTCTAGTTCTTGCAAGAGATCTAGTGGTTCACGGCCATCACGGTCTAGCTTGTTCATAAAAGTAAAGACTGGGATGCCACGGTGCTTCACAACCTCAAACAATTTCTTGGTTTGGGCCTCGATACCCTTGGCAGAGTCCACGACCATGACCGCAGCATCCACCGCCATCAAGGTCCGATAGGTATCTTCTGAGAAGTCCTCGTGCCCTGGTGTGTCGAGGATATTGACGCGCTTGCCATCGTAGTCAAACTGCATAACAGATGACGTGACCGAAATCCCACGTTGTTTCTCGATATCCATCCAGTCAGACTTGGCAAAAGTCCCTGTTTTCTTTCCTTTAACCGTACCAGCCTCACGAATCTCGCCCCCAAAATAGAGTAATTGCTCTGTAATGGTTGTCTTACCCGCGTCCGGGTGGGAGATGATGGCAAAGGTACGGCGTTTCTTGATTTCTTCTTGAATAGTCATAAGTTCTCTTTCTTTGATTTCTATTTTTAGTTGTTTCAGTTGCTAAGAATGATGTTTACATTGGATTGTACTATTCCTTTCAACTCTCCATTATAGCGGATTTTGGGGAGTTTTTCAATTGCTCGTCTGATGAAAAAGTAAGCTAGAGTACTGATTTTACCTGATTTCTATTTTCCCACCGTTTCTTGAACAAGATATCAAAGAGAACAAGAGCCAGTGAAAGGATGGCCGACACAAGGAGGTACTTTAGCCATAGAGGAGCATTCGAGATAAACGGTGTATCTCTTAAGAGACCATAATTTCCACCCGTCACCTGATTAACCCAAACTAGAAAGAGGTTGAGGATAAAAGTATAGGCTACAATCATATATTTCTTGAGCAGACTCTTGTCATAGTGATTCATCAAGTAAACCAAGGAATTCACCAAAAGGGCATAGTGCCCAATCAAAAATGAAAAACTAGTAATATGGGGAAAATCATAGGGGTCAAAAACGGGGTAAACCAAAGCAAAGACCGCTCCACTTGCTCCTAAGAAGGCAAAATATTGCTTGCTCCGCCATTTATCAGGCAAGAAAACCACCGCAAACATAGCCAAACGGCAATGGTAAAATGGAAGGCTATTAGAAAATGGAATTCCAAAACCAACATACCAACTATATAGGGCTAGCAACTGGAGAATCTGAATCCACTTAAACAAGCGGACAAATTTCGGATTTTTGTGATAAGCAAGTGCTCCATAAATACAAAGCACTAAAAGAAGCATCATAGCCCCATACCAAAAGAGTGGAATAGGAGGAGGAACCGTTTGAGATCTGGTGATAAATTGATGGAACATATTTCTATCCTAACTCTTATTTTTTCTATTCTCTAGTTTAACCATTATAGCGAATTAGAAGCGATTTTTCAATTTCTATTTCTTTTCAGTTTGGCTCCCTTATTTATAGGAAAATATGGTAAAATAGAACAGACTAAAAATCATCATTTCACGAAAGGATGCAAGATGAAAATTACGCAAGAAGAGGTAACACACGTTGCCAATCTTTCAAAATTAAAATTCTCTGAAGAAGAAACTGCTGCCTTTGCGACAACCTTGTCTAAAATTGTTGACATGGTTGAATTGCTGGGCGAAGTCGACACAACTGGTGTCGCACCTACTACAACCATGGCTGACCGCAAGACCGTACTCCGCCCTGATGTGGCCGAAGAAGGAACAGACCGTGACCGCTTGTTTAAAAACGTACCTGAAAAAGAAAACTACTATATCAAGGTACCAGCTATCCTAGATGATGGAGGAGATGCCTAATGACTTTTAATAACAAAACGATTGAAGACTTGCACAACCTCCTTATCTCTAAGGAAATTTCTGCAACTGAATTGACACAAGCCACGCTTGAAGATATCAAGTCTCGCGAGACAGCTATCAACGCTTTTGTCACTATCGCTGAAGAGCAAGCCCTTGCACAAGCTAAAGCTATTGATGAAGCTGGAATCGATGCGGACAATGTTCTTTCTGGTATTCCCCTAGCTGTTAAGGATAACATTTCTACAGATGGTCTCCTTACAACTGCTGCCTCAAAAATGCTCTACAACTACGAGCCTATCTTTGATGCGACAGCCGTTTCCAATGCCAAAGCTAAGGGTATGATTGTTGTTGGAAAAACTAACATGGACGAGTTTGCCATGGGTGGATCCGGTGAAACTTCTTACTACGGTGCCACTAAAAATGCTTGGGACCACAGCAAGGTTCCTGGTGGTTCATCAAGCGGTTCTGCCGCAGCTGTAGCTTCTGGGCAAGTCCGCTTGTCACTTGGTTCTGATACTGGTGGTTCCATCCGCCAACCTGCCGCCTTCAACGGGATTGTTGGTCTCAAACCAACCTACGGAACGGTTTCTCGTTTCGGTCTCATTGCCTTCGGTAGCTCATTAGACCAGATTGGACCTTTTGCACCAACTGTTAAAGAAAATGCTCTCTTGCTTAATGCGATTGCCAGCGAAGACTCCAAGGACTCTACTTCTGCTCCTGTCCGCATCGCTGACTTTACTTCAAAAATCGGGCAAGACATCAAGGGAATGAAAATTGCTTTGCCTAAGGAATACCTTGGTGAAGGGATTGACCCAGATGTTAAGGAAACCATTCTAAATGCAGCCAAACACTTTGAAAAACTTGGTGCTATCGTCGAAGAAGTCAGCCTTCCTCACTCTAAATACGGTGTTGCCGTTTACTACATCATCGCTTCATCAGAAGCCTCATCAAACTTGCAACGCTTTGACGGTATCCGTTACGGCTACCGCGCAGATGATGCAAGCAACCTTGATGAAATCTATGTAAACAGCCGTAGCCAAGGTTTCGGTGAAGAGGTGAAACGCCGTATCATGCTAGGTACTTTCAGCCTTTCATCAGGTTACTATGATGCCTACTACAAGAAAGCTGGTCAGGTCCGTACCCTCATCATCCAAGATTTCGAAAAAGTCTTTGCGGATTACGATTTAATCCTAGGACCAACTGCTCCAAGCGTTGCCTATGACTTGGATTCACTCAACCACGATCCAGTTGCCATGTACTTAGCTGACCTTTTGACCATCCCAGTCAACTTAGCAGGTCTCCCAGGAATTTCGATTCCTGCTGGATTTGCTCAAGGTCTACCAGTCGGTCTCCAATTGATCGGTCCTAAATACTCTGAGGAAACCATTTACCAAGCTGCTGCTGCTTTTGAAGCAACAACAGACTACCACAAACAACAACCCGTGATTTTTGGAGGTGACAACTAATGAACTTTGAAACAGTCATTGGACTTGAAGTCCACGTAGAGCTCAACACCAATTCAAAAATCTTCTCACCTACATCTGCCCACTTTGGAAATGACCAAAACGCCAACACTAACGTGATTGACTGGTCTTTCCCAGGAGTTCTGCCAGTTCTCAATAAAGGGGTTGTCGATGCTGGTATCAAAGCTGCTCTTGCTCTCAACATGGACATCCACAAAAAGATGCACTTTGACCGCAAGAACTACTTCTACCCTGATAATCCAAAAGCCTACCAAATTTCTCAGTTTGATGAGCCAATCGGTTATAACGGCTGGATCGAAGTGGAACTAGAAGATGGTACGACTAAGAAAATCGGTATCGAACGCGCCCACTTAGAAGAAGACGCTGGTAAAAACACCCACGGTACAGATGGCTACTCCTATGTAGACCTCAACCGCCAAGGAGTACCATTGATTGAGATTGTATCTGAAGCCGACATGCGTTCCCCAGAAGAAGCCTACGCTTACCTGACAGCTCTTAAGGAAGTTATCCAGTATGCTGGAATTTCTGACGTTAAGATGGAAGAAGGTTCGATGCGTGTGGATGCCAACATTTCCCTTCGTCCTTATGGTCAAGAAAAATTCGGTACCAAGACTGAGTTGAAGAACCTCAACTCCTTCTCAAACGTTCGTAAGGGTCTTGAATACGAAGTCCAACGCCAAGCTGAAATCCTTCGCTCAGGTGGTCAAATCCGCCAAGAAACACGCCGTTACGATGAAGCTAACAAGGCAACCATCCTCATGCGTGTTAAGGAAGGCGCTGCTGACTACCGCTACTTCCCAGAACCAGACCTACCACTCTTTGAAATCTCTGATGAGTGGATTGAGGAAATGCGTACAGAATTGCCAGAGTTTCCAAAAGAACGCCGTGCGCGCTACGTATCTGACCTTGGCTTGTCAGACTACGATGCCAGCCAGTTGACGGCAAACAAAGTCACTTCTGACTTCTTTGAAAAAGCTGTTGCCCTCGGTGGCGATGCCAAACAAGTCTCTAACTGGCTCCAAGGTGAAGTCGCTCAGTTCTTGAACGCCGAAGGTAAAACACTGGAACAAATCGAATTAACACCAGAAAACTTGGTAGAAATGATTTCCATCATCGAAGACGGCACGATCTCTTCTAAGATTGCCAAGAAAGTCTTTGTCCACCTGGCTAAAAATGGCGGTGGCGCGCGTGAATACGTGGAAAAAGCAGGCTTGGTGCAAATCTCTGATCCAGACATCTTGATTCCAATCATCCATCAAGTCTTTGCCGATAACGAAGCTGCCGTTGCCGACTTCAAGTCAGGCAAACGCAACGCAGACAAGGCCTTCACAGGATTCCTTATGAAGGCAACTAAAGGCCAAGCCAACCCACAAGTTGCCCTTAAACTGCTTGCGCAGGAATTGGCCAAGTTGAAAGAAAGTGAGTAATTCGCTACTAGTCACCCAATAGTCTACTCAGCAAGAGAGAAACTACCTGTTCAATCATATAGTTAGGAGACACATGAAAAAGTTTTACGCTCTTTTAATGACCTGTTTATTACTTGTTTTTCTATCCGTGCCTCAAATCGTTGATGCGGGTGTCGGACATTCCAGAAGTGGAGGGAGTAGCCGCAGTAGCTCCAGAAGTAGCAGCCGCTCAAGTGGAGGTGGAAGTCGTTCTGGTGGCTCATCCTACCACTACTACCGCTCTGGATATGGGTCATCTTCTGACAGTTCTGCTAGCTCTCCCTATCTAGGATTTATGTTCATATTAGTCGGAGGAATCATACTAGTTGTTATCGTCAAATCCTTGCAGAATAAGTCTGGAGATTCAAGTTCAACAGACACTAGTAATGATTCTCAAACGCTCCATCGTCGAGTTGAACACAACACACGGGCCATTAGTCTTGTGAAATACGGAGATCCAAACTTTGACGCGGAAGCTTTCACATCTTGGGTTAAGGAAGTCTACCTTAAATTGCAGGTTGCCTGGACTGAGAAAAATTGGAACTCTGTCCGCGCTTTGGAAAGTACCAGTCTCTACTCCCAACACAGTGCCCAACTCGAAGACCATATTCGTGCTAAAACAACTAATGTTTTAGAGAAAGTTTGTATCGAAAATGTTCGCATCAAGGAGTTTATTGAAAATCCTGACGGAAACGATACCTTAGTGGTGATTCTATCATCAATTTTACGAGACTATGTCATTGACGATGAGACTCGCCGTGTCCTTGAAGGAGACCCTAAAAAAGATCTCTTCACCGTGTATCAATTGAACTTTATCCGCCAACACGGTAGCCAAACGCAAGCAGTCAATACAGACCAAGTTGTGAGCGACCACTGTCCAAACTGTGGCGCCCCATTGAAAATCTCTGCAGTTAGCGAGTGCGACTACTGTGGTGCCAATCTCTCTCGCAGTCCAAACCAATGGGTACTGGATACCTATGATGTTGTGGATGAAGACGAGCTTTATAATTAGGAGGAATTATGGGATTTATACGTGCAGCCTTATCAGCAGGCTTAAATAGTTTTAATGATAGTAAATTCAAGGAAGCCATTGTCCTTCCAGACAATGGCTCTGGCGATGCTTTAGCCATCAAGGGACAATTACTCACAAAAGACCCAGATGGACGTTCTCGTCACAGCAATCAAAATACAGGCCTTTTGTCAGATGGCAGTGTGGTTATCGTTCCTCAAGGTTATACCGCTGTTTTGGTAAACAATGGTACCTTCCTTGGTGAAGTCCTCGAAGCTGGTAGCCACGAATGGCAAGCTGGTGATAATGCCTGGCTCCTTGAAAAAGGTGGTTTAAAAGGCACTTGGGAAAACTTTAAAAACCGTTTCTCTTTCGGTGGACAAGTCATCACCCAACAAGAAATCATCTTTATCCGCATGCAACCCATCGCGGGCAATAAGTTCGGCACACAAAATGCGGTCGAATATTTCAGTGAACGTTACCAACAACTGCTCAACATCCGTTTCTATGGCTTGTTTGATGTAAAAATCGCGGATCCAGTTCTCTTCTATGTGAGCTCTGTTAGTCAGCAAATTACAGATAGCCAACCATATACTCTTCAGGATGTAGCTCAAGGAACGCTCCGTCAAAATATCGCACCGAAAATCGCGATTGCCATTGCCAAATATACCAACGAAAACAAGGTTGATATCTATAGCCTCAATGCCAACCAAGATACCTTTAACGAACTCGCTAAACAAGAGGTCAACAAGGTTTGGACAGGCCTCTACGGTATTGAAGCAACTAATATCTTGCTTGAAGACCTCAGCTACGACCAAGAAAGTCTTGCCATTGTCCGCAAACTTGACAGTGAGCTCGCTGCCATGAAGTATAACACGATTGAGATTGAAGAACGCCGTGCGCGCAACGAAGCGCTTATTGCTGCAGCTGCCAACGAAGGAAATGGCAATGGGATGAACATGTTTATGGGCATGAATCTTGGCCAAACTCTCGGTGGTCAACTAAGTCAACAAGTCCAAAATCAAGCACCGGCTCAAAATGCTGGGCAAGCTACTAGCAAGAATTTTTATATCGAAGTCGATGGAAAATACGTCCTCGTCACCAAAGACGAAGATGGCAATATCGTACCAGTCAACTAATTAAGCTCCTTTTGACATTTGAGTAATGTTGTCTTTTATGGTACAATAAAGAGTAAATTATTTTATTAAAGAGGTAAAAACATGATTGAAGCAAGTAAATTAAAGGCTGGTATGACCTTTGAAACAGCTGACGGAAAATTGATCCGCGTTTTGGAAGCTAGCCACCACAAACCAGGTAAAGGAAATACCATCATGCGTATGAAATTGCGTGATGTCCGTACTGGTTCTACATTTGACACAAGCTACCGTCCAGAGGAAAAATTTGAACAAGCCATCATCGAGACTGTCCCAGCTCAATACTTGTACAAAATGGATGACACAGCCTACTTCATGAATACAGAAACTTACGACCAATACGAAATCCCTGTAGTCAACGTTGAAAACGAGTTGCTTTACATCCTTGAAAACTCAGAAGTGAAGATCCAATTCTACGGAACTGAAGTGATTGGTGTCACCGTTCCTACTACTGTTGAATTGACAGTTGCAGAAACTCAACCATCTATCAAAGGTGCTACGGTTACAGGTTCTGGTAAACCAGCAACGATGGAAACTGGACTTGTCGTAAACGTTCCAGACTTCATCGAAGCAGGACAAAAACTCGTTATCAACACTGCAGAAGGAACTTACGTTTCTCGTGCCTAATCTCTAGAAAGAGGTCATTCTATGGGAATTGAAGAACAACTTGGCGAAATCGTTATCGCCCCACGTGTACTTGAAAAAATCATTGCTATTGCTACTGCAAAAGTAGAGGGTGTACACTCTTTTTCAAACAAATCAGTATCTGACACCCTTTCAAAACTTTCTCTTGGCCGTGGTGTTTATCTTAAAAACGTGGACGAAGAGCTCACAGCAGATATCTATCTCTATCTTGAGTACGGAGTAAAAGTTCCTAAGGTAGCTGTTGCGATCCAGAAAGCTGTCAAAGATGCAGTCCGCAATATGGCTGATGTAGAACTCGCTGCTATCAATATTCACGTTGCAGGTATCGTTCCAGATAAAACACCAAAACCAGAATTGAAAGATCTATTTGACGAGGACTTCCTCAATGACTAGTCCACTATTAGAATCTAGACGCCAACTCCGTAAATGCGCTTTTCAAGCTCTCATAAGTCTTGAATTCGGTACGGATGTCGAAACTGCTTGTCGTTTCGCCTATACTCATGATCGTGAAGATACGGATGTGCAACTTCCAGCCTTTTTGACAGAGCTAGTTTCTGGTGTTCAAGCTAAAAAGGAAGAACTAGACAAGCAAATCACACAGCATTTAAAAGCAGGTTGGACCATCGAGCGTTTAACACTCGTGGAGAGAAACCTCCTTCGCTTGGGAGTCTTTGAAATCACTTCATTTGATACCCCTCAGCTGGTTGCTGTTAACGAAGCTATCGAGCTTGCAAAGGACTTCTCAGATCAAAAATCTGCCCGTTTTATCAACGGACTGCTCAGCCAGTTTGTAACAGAAGAACAGTAAAAAGAAAAAGTGTTTGATAGATATCAAACACTTTTTTCTTTGCCTTCCACTATCTAAAAAAGTGGTAATAGACATAATTATAAACAAAAATCCAGATGGGTTTTGCATAAATGAGAAAGTTGAAAAAACTATGGCACAGGATGGTAATTTTTAAGTTCTTTGTCCAACGGTAGACAAGGGCATAGAAAAGACCGCCTAAACTATAAATAATCAAACTGATAGGATCTCGGTGAGTTAGGATCAAATGACTAAGTCCAAAGATAAGAGCAGATAGGATAACATCCAGATAGTACTTGGATTGGGGAAAGAAGGTATTCATAAAGTACCCTCTATAAATCAGTTCCTCTAATATAGGTCCGACGATTACTGTTAAACTAAAACTGAGAACAGTTGATAGAAAAGTTGGTTGCCCATTGGAGTATAGAATCGAAAGAATGTCTTGAAAGATATACTTGTTATCAATTAGGTGATGAAACTGTAACTGAAAAGCATCCACCAATTGACGATCAAAATAAGTAGCCACTAGACCAACTACAAGGTAAAAGAATCTTGACTTCTTTGAACCCTTTTTTTCAAAAATATAGAGCATCTCTTTCTTTTGGAGCCAGTAGATAAATAATAGCAAAAGAGCTGTTACTTCAACTGTTAAAAAGATAGAATAGCCATCTATCCCCCATCCTAAAAACTTAGTTAAATGCATGATCCCTAACTCTGGTAGATAAACCGATAGAAATACCAGTGATGTATAGACTCCCAAATGCCCTAGTTTTTTCATACTTACCCCTTTAAATTATTAGAATATTAAGGTATAATTCCGTTACCATAACCAGTCATTCTAGTACGTATTGTACTCGAATCAGTTGCAATGCTGTAAGCATAAGGCCAACTCCAATAATAATCATCAACCAACCAAATCATGCCACCACCTGAAACTTGCTCTAAGTCCTCAGATAAAAGAACTGTAAATGTTTTTGTACCTGTCCTATCAAGTAGCTCCTTAAAATAAATTTTTGTCAGTTTACATCTACAGTATACATCTTTTTGTCTATTTTATAGCCTATCTCCTCAACTGTCAATTTTTCACCCTAAATGGTAGCTTTACTCATTGAGAAATAAGAAATTGATAAAAGAGATTTCTCTATCTTCCCATTAAATTAGAAAAAGTGTTTGACAATTATCAAACACTTTTTCTTTACTTCCTACTATCTAAAAATCAAATAATAAATATAAAATAAGATTGACGGAGCATAGGGAATTGCATTATAGAAACTATGACAAAAAATGGTAAACCGAAGACTACCCGTAACTCGATAAGCGACTGCAAATAGAAGACCAAGAATACTATACATTAGGAGACTGATGGGGTCACGATGAGATAGAACTAAGTGACTAAGCCCGAAGATGAAAGAAGACAAAATCACATCCAAATAAAACTCCGACTTCGGAAAGAAGGTATTCATAAAATAACCTCTATAGATTGTCTCCTCAACAACAGGTACAATCGAAATGTTAAAGATTAAAAATATAAGACTTGATAGAGTCGTTTCTCTTCCGTTTGAGTAAAGTTCTGAAAGAAGGTCTTGGAAAATAAAGCTATTGTCAATCAATCGAATATTCTGCATTCTAAATCCATTTAGAAAAGAATAGATAAGAAAGCAAGCCACTAAGAAAGCGAGATAAGACCAGCGCCAACCCTTTTTCTCGAAGATAAAGAGCATCTTCTTCTTTTTCAACCACAAAACGAATAAAAAGAAAATAAGCAACACTTCTCCAACTAGGAAGATTATATAGCTGTCCATTCCTAAACCAAAGGTCCTAGCTAGAGTTATAGCCCCTAATGGCGTTAAATAAATGTACAGGAACATTAAAATCATACAGATTCCTAAATGTATTGTCTTTTTCATTCTTGCTCTCCTAATGGTAAACTCTCTATTAGGGCAATATAGAGGATATACCATTGATTGTTTTTCTTATTTATCTAGAGTATTCATGTTTATCCATGCTCTATTATCAAAATAGCTAGAACAAAATGTTCTAGCTTTTAAATTTTCTTAGTATTTTCTAAAGCGTTGGTAACGTTCTTCGATAAGTTGGTCGAGTGGTAGTTCTTGCAACCTATCTAGTTCTACACGCAATTCATTTTTAACGCAACCTAGCAGTTCTTTACTTGACAGCCCTGCTTCTGAGATTACCTTGTCTACGATTCCCATTTCTAGGAGTTCATGTGAAGTGATTTTCATCAACTCCGCCGCTTCCATAGCACGACTTCCATCCTTCCAAAGGATAGAGGCAAATCCTTCAGGGCTAAGTACGGCGTAGATTGAGTTTTCTAACATCCAGACACGGTTAGCTACGGCTAGAGCTAGGGCCCCACCAGATCCACCTTCACCGATAATAATCGCGATGATTGGAACCTTGAGGTCACTCATTTCCATCAGGTTTCGGGCAATTGCTTCCCCTTGTCCACGTTCCTCGGCTCCAACACCTGGGTAAGCACCCGCCGTATTGATAAAGGTCACAATTGGACGACCAAACTTTTCTGCCTGTTTCATCAAGCGTAAGGCCTTACGATAACCTTCTGGATGAGGTTGCCCGAAATTCCGTTTGAGGTTGTCATGAAGACTCTTCCCCTTCTGGATACCAACGACAGTTACTGCTTGGTCACCTAACCAACCAATTCCACCGATAACCGCACCATCATCACGAAAAGAGCGATCTCCATGCAATTCGATAAACTCGTCAAAAATTCCATTGGCAAAATCAAGTGCAGTCAAGCGACTCTGCTCGCGTGCCTCTCTGACTATTTTTGCAATATTCATCCGCGACTTCCTCCATGCAATCTTACTAATTTAGCAATTGTTTCAGGCAATTCTCTCCGTTTAACAATTGCATCAACAAATCCATGTTCAAGCAAAAATTCTGCCTTTTGGAAGTCATCCGGCAAGGTCTCACGAACTGTATTTTCGATAACACGACGCCCAGCAAAACCAACCAAACTCTGTGGCTCCGCTAGGATAATATCACCTTCCATAGCAAAAGAAGCGGTCACTCCACCTGTTGTCGGATCGGTTAAAATAGTTAGGTAAAAAAGTCCTGCCTTGGAATGACGTTGAACTGCTGCAGAAATTTTAGCCATCTGCATCAAGCTCTTGATTCCTTCTTGCATACGGGCTCCACCAGAAGCTGTGAAGAGAACGACTGGCAAGTTTTCTACCGTTGCATACTCAAACAAGCGCGTGATTTTTTCACCCACAACGGTTCCCATCGACGCCATGATAAAGTTAGAATCCATGATCCCAAGGGCAACTTTTTGTCCCTTGATGCTAGCTGTACCAGTTAGTACTGCTTCATCCAAACCTGTCTTTTCACGCATTGTTGCAAGTTTTTTCTGGTAGCCAGGAAAGTTTAATGGATCTTGAGTTTCAATACCTGTAAACATCTCCACAAAGCTACCAGAATCAATCGTCAAATCCAAGCGTTCCTGAGCTGAAATACGGAAAGTATAGCTACAATGGGGACAAATTCGTTCGCTCCCAAGATCCTTTTGGTAAATGGTGTGTTTACAACCAGGACACTGGGAGAAGAGTTCATCCGGAACCTCAGGCTTGGCTTGTGGTTTCTGCCTTACGGAACGGTTAGGATTAATCCGAATATACTTATCCTTTTTACTAAATAGAGCCATAACTCCCCCTTTTAGTTCTCATACTGTTTGAAAGTCTATTCTTTTTCTTGGTATTTTGGCAAGAAAGTTTCCATCAAGAAGGAAGTATCGTAGTCACCAGCGATAACTCGGCGGTCTGAAATCAGATCCAACTGGAAGTCTGCATTGGTTTGCACTCCTTCAATATCAAGTTCATAAAGTGCCCGTTGCATCTTCATAAGAGCATCAAAACGATTCTCCCCATGAACAATGATTTTAGCAATCATACTATCATAGTAAGGGGGAATAGTATAACCTGGATAAACTGCTGAGTCCACGCGCAAGCCAACTCCACCACTTGGTAGATAGAGATTGGTAATTTTCCCTGGGCTTGGAGCAAAGTTAAATGCTGGATTTTCTGCATTGATCCGGCACTCGATAGCATGACCTCGTAGGACGATATCTTCTTGTTTGAAAGGTAAAGGTTGACCGGCAGCAATGCGAATCTGCTCTTTCACGATATCAACACCTGAAACAAACTCTGTGACTGGGTGTTCCACTTGCACACGAGTATTCATTTCCATGAAGTAGAAATTGCCACTCGCTTCATCGAGTAGAAATTCAATCGTTCCTGCATTTTCGTAGCCTACAGACTCTGCAGCACGAACGGCGGCAGCACCAATTTCATGACGAAGGGTTTTGCCAATCGCAATGGATGGGCTTTCTTCTAAGACCTTTTGGTTATTCCGTTGGAGTGAACAGTCCCGTTCACCAAGATGGACAACATGACCCTCTTGATCCGCAAGAATCTGAACTTCGATATGACGAGCTGGATAAATCACACGCTCAAGATACATAGCACCATTTCCAAAATTGGCCTTGGCTTCACTGGATGCTGTTTCAAAGGCTGCGACCAAGTCTTCTGCCTTTTCAACCTTACGAATCCCTTTTCCACCACCACCTGCTGATGCCTTAAGCATGACTGGATAGCCAATTTTTTCTGCAACTGCAAGCGCCTCTTCAGCCGTGTGAACTTCACCATCAGATCCTGGGATAACTGGAACCCCAGCCTTGATCATTTGCTCACGCGCATTGATCTTATCTCCCATGGTATCCATCACAGCACCAGAAGGGCCGATGAACTTAATTCCCACTTCATCACACATCGTGGCAAACTTGGAGTTTTCGCTAAGAAATCCAAAACCTGGATGGATGGCTTCTGCTTCTGTCAAGACTGCAGCAGACAAAATCGCATTGATATTGAGATAAGATTCTGTCGCCTTACCAGGTCCGATACAGATAGCTTCATCCGCTAGGAGTGTGTGAAGAGCTTCCTTATCAGCGGTTGAATAGACTGCTACGGTTGCAATGCCCAATTCACGCGCAGCTCGAATAATGCGAACCGCAATCTCACCACGGTTGGCAATCAAAATTTTACGAAACATGGAGATCCTCCTTAGTTTCCAATTGCAAAGGTAAGAGTACCACTCGCTGCAAGCTTACCATCTACTTCAGCCTTTGCTTCAACCACAGCAATCGTACCACGACGTTTAACAAAAGTAGCCGTCATGACTAATTGGTCACCTGGTACAACTTGCTTCTTGAACTTAACCTTATCCATGCCAGCATAGAAGACCAGCTTTCCTTTGTTTTCAGGCTTAGACAATTCCAAGACACCAGCAGTCTGAGCCAAGGCTTCCATGATAAGAACACCTGGCATGACTGGGTATTGTGGAAAATGACCATTGAAGAAAGGTTCGTTGATGGTCACATTTTTAATGGCAACAATGGTATCCTCGCTCACTTCCAAGACACGATCCACTAGGAGCATGGGGTAGCGATGGGGTAGAGCTTCTTTGATTCCTTGAATATCGATCATTTGATGCGTACCAATCCTTTACCGAACTCAACCATTTCTTCATTTGAAACGAGAATTTCTGTCACCACACCATCCTTAGGTGCAGGAATTTCATTCATGACCTTCATGGCTTCGATGATCACCAAAGTCTGACCTTTTTTAACACTGTCTCCAACTGTGACAAAGGCAGGTTTATCTGGTCCAGCGGCCAAGTAAGCCACCCCTACAAGTGGACTTTCAACGACATCACCCTCTGGAGCAACAGTCGTTTCAGCTGGTGCTGGAGCTTCTTCCACTGCACTCTCTACTGGAGTTGAAGGGGCAGAAACTACTGGACTAGGAGCCACTGCAGCTGGCGCTGGAGCAACTTGAGCTGATGCTTCAGAAGCCATTCTTGCTTCATTCTTACTAAACTGCAATTCGTCCGTTCCATTTTTATAAGAAAATTCTCTCAAACTTGATTGGTCAAATTGAGCCATCAAGTCCTTGATTTCATTTAAATTCATAATTATTTATTCTCCCAACGTTTGAAAGCAAGAACCGCATTGTGTCCACCAAAACCAAAAGTGTTTGAAATAGCATAAGGGATTTCTTGCTCCAAGCCTTGTCCATAAACGACATTCGCTTCGATATAGTCTGATAACTCACTTGTTCCAGCCGTCATTGGTACAAAGTTATGACGCATAGCTTCGATGGTAGCGATGGCTTCTACCGCCCCTGCAGCACCAAGCAAGTGTCCTGTAAAGGACTTAGTTGAAGATACAGGTACTTCTTTACCAAGAACAGCTACGATCGCACCACTTTCTCCTTTTTCATTAGCAGGAGTTGAAGTTCCGTGGGCATTGACGTAAGCCACTTGCTCTGGAGAAATTTCTGCTTCTTCCAAAGCCAACTTCATAGCCTTAATAGCACCTTGACCCTCTGGATGAGGTGAAGTCATGTGGTAAGCATCACAGGTATTACCGTAGCCAACTACTTCAGCCAAGATAGTTGCGCCACGTTTTTCAGCATGTTCAAGACTTTCAAGAACCAACATACCTGAACCTTCTCCCATCACAAAACCATTACGGTCTTTGTCAAATGGGATAGAAGCACGAGTTGGATCCTCTGTAGTTGATAGGGCAGTCAATGCTTGGAAACCAGCGATGGCAAAAGGAGTGATAGATGATTCTGATCCACCAACTAACATGACATCTTGGAAACCAAACTTGATAGAACGGAAGGCATCTCCGATGGCATCATTTGATGAGGCGCAGGCTGTATTGATTGATTTACAGATACCGTTTGCTCCGAAACGCATGGCAACATTTCCTGAAGCCATATTTGGCAAGGCTTTTGGAAGTGTCATTGGTTTAACGCGTTTTGGACCTTTTTCATGAAGACGGATAACCTGATCTTCGATTTCTTTAATTCCCCCAATACCAGAAGCCACGATGACACCAAAGCGATCTTTATCAATTGCTTCTACATCAAGATTTGCATTTGTCACCGCTTCTTGAGCCGCATACAAGGCATACAAAGAATAGTTGTCAAAACGGTTGGTATCTTTTTTGACAAAGTATTTATCAAATGGGAAATCTTGAACTTCTGCCGCATTGTGCACAGCAAATTCGCTGTGGTCAAACTTAGTGATTTCTCCAATTCCAATCTTCCCAGTTTGCAAACTGTTCCAAAATTCTTCTGGAGTATTTCCGATAGGAGAGGTCAATCCGTAACCTGTTACTACAACTCGATTTAGTTTCATCTGTCTTACCTATATCTTTCCTTATTTTTTACATGCTAAGTCCGCCATCAACTGCGAGAACTTGTCCAGTCAAATAATCCTGTCCAGCCAGGAACACTGTAGCATCTGCGATATGTTCTGCTTGACCGAACTGTTTCATTGGGATTTGGGCCAATGTCGCTTCCTTAACCTTATCAGACAAAACAGCAGTCATATCTGACTCGATCATCCCTGGTGCAAGAGCATTTACGCGTACGTTGCGATTGGCAACTTCACGTGCAACTGACTTGGTAAAACCAATCAAACCTGCTTTAGAAGCTGCATAGTTGGCTTGTCCGATATTTCCCATCAAACCGACCACACTAGACATGTTAATAATCGCACCTTCACGTGCCTTGATCATCTGTTTCAATACTGCTTGCGTCATGTTGAAGGCACCTGTCAAGTTGATCTTAATCACTTTTTCAAAGTCTTCTTCGGTCATCTTGAGCATAAGCGTATCTTGAGTGATCCCAGCATTGTTGACCAAGACATCGACAGAACCGAGTTCTGCAATCGCTTGATCTACCATACGCTTGGCATCTGCAAAGTCTGAAACATCACCTGAGATCGGTACTACTTTGACGCCGTAGTTTGAAAACTCAGCCAGCAATTCTTCTGAGATTGCTCCTCGACTATTCAAGACTACATTAGCGCCTAGGTGGGCAAATTTGTGAGCAATGGCAAGTCCGATGCCACGACTTGAACCTGTTACAAAGACATTTTTGTTTGTAAGTTGCATTCTATTTCTCCTGTTTCCTGTTGTATTTTGTGGGAGAAGGGATCATTAGTTTCCTAACAAAGCATCCAAGCTTGCTTGGTCTTCAACGTTAGCTAGCTGAGCTGTTTTATCGATTTTTTTGACAAAGCCTGACAGGACCTTTCCAGGACCAATTTCAATAAAGTTGGTTACCCCAGCATCCTGCATCACAGCAATACTTTCATAAAAACGAACAGGTTCTTTGACCTGACGCGTCAAAAGCTCTTGGATTCGACCTTTTTCCATAACAGCAGCTTCCGTATTGCCGACTAGTGGGCAAGTAAAGTCAGAGAAACTCACTCCTTCAAGAGCTCCAGCTAGTTGCTGACTGGCTGGCTCAAGAAGAGCTGTATGGAAAGGACCAGATACATTTAAAGGAATCAATCGTTTGGCTCCTGCTTCCTGCAAGAGTTGGACCGCACGGTCAACTGCAGCCACCTCACCACCAATGACGATTTGGCTTGGAGTATTGTAGTTAGCTGGAGTGACTATACCGACTTCAGAAGCAGTTTTGCAAGCTTCCTCTATCACATCTACTGGAGTATTGAGGACGGCTACCATCTTGCCTGAACCAGCAGGCGCCGCCTCTTCCATATAAGCCCCGCGCTTAGCAACCAAGGCAACTGCCTCTTCAAAGTCCAAGGCACCGCTTGCTACAAGAGCAGAATATTCACCAAGAGACAATCCTGCTACCATATCCGGCTGATAACCCTTTTCTTTCAATAGTCGGTAAATAGAAACCGAGGTCGCCAAAATAGCTGGCTGTGTATAACGAGTCTGGTTTAACTTTGTTTCTTCCTTATCAATCAAGTCACGAAGGTCATAACCCAGTACTTGACTAGCTTGATCAATGGTTTCCTTGACAATAGGATAGTGTTCATAGAGGTCTCGTCCCATCCCAAGATATTGAGCACCTTGACCGGCAAATAGAAAGGCTGTTTTAGTCATTTCTTACAACTCCTGCCCAACGAGAGGCTTCTTCTTGAATTTTTTTGGCTGCGCCATAGTATAGATCTTTTAAGATTTCTTCGACAGTTTCCTCTTTAGAAACCAAGCCAGCAATCTGACCTGCCATGACAGATCCACCTTCTACATCTCCATGAACAACGGCTTTAGCAAGAGCACCAGCTCCCATTTGTTCAAAGATTTCTAAATCTGGATTTTCTTGTTTAAAGGCATCTTTTTCAGCCTGCTCAAAGTCACGTGTTAACTGATTTTTAATGGCACGAACAGCATGACCAAAGTGTTGAGCTGAAATAGTCGTATCGATGTCACGCGCTTTTAAGATTTTTTCCTTGTATTTTGGATGGGCGTTAGATTCCTTAGCTACCACGAAACGCGTACCAACTTGAACGGCCTCAGCACCAAGCATAAAGCCTGCAGCGACACCTTCACCATCCGCAATTCCTCCAGCTGCGATAACTGGAATTGAAACAGCTGCAGCAACTTGGCGAACCAAGGTCATCGTCGTTAATTTACCAATATGCCCACCGGCTTCCATTCCCTCTGCAATAACTGCATCTGCACCAATTTTTTCCATGCGTTTTGCCAAAGCAACACTTGGAACAACAGGAATAACTGTAATTCCTGCATCATGGAAACGAGTCATGTATTTACTTGGATTTCCTGCACCAGTTGTCACCACCTTGACCCCTTCTTCAATCACGAGATCAACGATGTCTTCTACAAAAGGTGACAAGAGCATGATGTTAACACCAAAAGGTTTGTCCGTAAGTGATTTGATTTTATCGATATTAGCCTTTACGACCTCTTTAGGTGCATTCCCACCACCGATGATCCCTAGACCACCAGCTTTTGATACTGCACCAGCCAAGTCACCATCAGCAACCCAGGCCATTCCTCCTTGAAAAATAGGATAATCAATGTTCAATAATTCTGTAATACGTGTTTTCATAGTGCCTCCATCATTCTTTGCTTACGTAATAGTTCGATGAGTTTATCATTTGAGTTTCAAACTATTACCTAAACAAGAGGGAGTGGGTTTCCCCTACTCCTTCTAGTAATATGTTAATTATTTTGTTTGCTCTTCAACGTAGGCAACCAAGTCACCAACTGTTTTCAAGTTATCTTCTGCTTCGATTTGGATATCGAAAGCATCTTCGATTTCAGAGATTACTTGGAACAAGTCCAATGAATCTGCATCCAAATCATCAAAAGTAGATTCAAGTGTTACTTCTGATGCGTCTTTCCCAAGTTCTTCAACGATAATTTCTTGTACTTTTTCAAATACTGCCATGATAGGACTCCTTTAAAATATAAAAAATTTATAACTATGTGTTTACCACATGATTACCTAGATTGTAAGAATGAGTGTGCCCCATGTCAAACCTCCACCGAAGCCTGATAGGAGAATCGTCTGGCTACCATCTAAACGAATCATGCCATTTTCCACACACTCTGAGAGCAAAATCGGGATACTTGCTGCACTGGTATTTCCATACTCCATCATATTGGCAGGAAGCTTGTCTCGGTCTACACCGATCTTCTTAGCCATCTTATCCAAAATGCGGATATTTGCCTGATGAAGCAAGAGATAATCCAATTCCGATGCTGCGATTGGACCATTTTCAATGGTTTCTTTGATTGATCTAGCAACATCACGATTTGCAAAATCAAAAACTGCTCGTCCATCCATCTTCAAAAAAGCAGGAACTGCTTCTTGATCCGAGAAAGGAGAAGCCAAAGCCGTTTGACCATAGGTCAAACACTCGCTCCGAGAGCCATCTGTATAGAGACTTTCCACAAGGAAGTGCCGTGTTTCGCTCGCTTCCAAGAGAACCCCACCAGCTCCATCTCCAAAGAGAACAGCTGTCGAACGATCTGACCAATCAACTGCCTTGGATAAGGTTTCAGCCCCGATAACAATCCCTTTTTTGAACTGTCCAGAACTTAAAAACTTTTCTGCAGTTGAGAGAGCGAATACAAAGCCACTGCAAGCTGCTGTCAGATCAAAGGCGAAAGCTCTGTGCGCTCCGATATTTGCCTGAACTCGAGCTGCTGTGGAAGGCATCATCGAGTCTGGGGTAATCGTCGCTACAATGATAAAATCAATCTGATCCGCTGTTAAGCTCCCTTTAGCCAGCAAGCTCTTAGCAACTTCTGTCGCCAAGTCACTTGTAGACTCTGTTTTTGAAATATGTCTCTGTTTAATTCCTGTCCGACTTGAAATCCACTCATCGCTTGTGTCCATGATTTGGGCTAAGTCATGATTAGTGACCACTTGCTCTGGAACATAATGAGCAACCTGGCTTATCTTTGCAAAAGCCATTATTTCAAATCCTCCAAAAATTGATAAAGTTTCGTTAAGCCTCTGCCCATGACTTCTTTTTCCTCAGGGCTCATGCCATCGATGATTTTTTCGACCATAGCCTTGTGGAATCGTTTATGAAGGCGGTGAACCAAACGACCTTTCTTTGTCAAATGCAGATAGACCACTCGACGGTCTTGGTCAGAACGAATACGCTCAATATAACCTTTTCTCTCCAGGTTATTCAAACTCGTCGTCACTGTTCCAAGAGTTACCATCAGTTCTTTGGAAACCTTACTTGGCGTTGCCTCCGGGAACTTCCCAATCACATCGATCGTGTGCATTTCTTTGATGGAGATGTCTTTGAATCGACTACCTCGTAAGCTAACCTCCTCAATCACAAGGACGTTATTAAAAATAGATGTTAGATAATCATTTACTTGTTGGTAGTCCAAATCGTTTCCCTCCCCCTCAAAAAGCTTTTACAATCAAAACATTTGATAAAAGAAGTATAACAAACTTCAAAAAATTGTGCAAGTATTTTTTTACATTCCTGTAAATTTCGGTCTTCTTCTTTCAGAATGTGCACGAACCCCTTCTTTAAAATCTTCAGTTAAAGATAACGATTCTTGTAATTTCAATTCTAATTCAGCATAATTCTGCCAATCCTTAAATTGACTTTCCCAAACTAACTTTTTAATCGCTGCGTATGAGTTTGCTGAACCTCTTCTTAATTTTTTCAGAACTTGTTCTCTTGTTTTTTCTAATTTGTCAACTTCACAAACACGGTATACCACGCCCCATTCTAGCGCTTTTTCAGCAGTTAAGGCTTCACCTGTCATAGCAAGTTGTGCAGCCCGTGTTACCCCAATACTACGACTCAAGAGATGAATCCCACCAGCGTCTGGCGCCAAGCCCACTCCGACAAAGGCTTGGATAAATTTTGCCTTGTCAGTCGCCAAACAGAAATCAACTGCTACTGCCATATTTGCTGCAGCACCAGCGACCGCTCCATCTACCTCCATCAAAACAGGTTTAGGAATTTGCTTGATTTTAAAAGAAATTGTATTGACTAATTCTGCAATCTTATTCAAAGAAGGGATATCATCTTCATCTACTGCTCGCTTCATCTCAACCAAGTCTCCCCCAACTGAAAAGACCTTCCCATTCGCATTAATCAAGATGAACTGCACAGCTTGATCCTGATCCGCTAGGGTCAAAGCTTCTAAAATTTCCTCACACATTGGGATATGAAAACCATTTGCCACTTCGGGACGATTCAAAGTAATGATAGCCAGATCATCTACGATCTGATATAAGATATGATTCATAGCTTCTCCTTTTCTTTTATAAGGCAATGAAATTGTTTTATCATCAAAGTATACCTTTTTTTGGATAAAGAGGCAAGGAAAAACTAAAGGAAAGTGTCTCAGCTGATTATTTACCCATCATTTATGAGTGTGAGTAAAATTTGACACTCTTACTTTTAAATCGTTATCGCTTTTCAGAATAAGTTAGTGTTTTCTTCTATTATAATAGGAAGTTATTTTCGTCATTGAAAAATGCCCCTCTTTCTGCTATAATCGTATAAAACACTTACTTGAGGAGTCCTTATGAAGGTTGTAAAATTTGGTGGAAGCTCGCTTGCCTCTGCTGGTCAGTTAGAAAAAGTCTTAAACATCGTTAAAAGTGATAAAGAACGCCGTTTTGTAGTCGTTTCTGCACCCGGCAAACGCAATGCTGAAGATACCAAGGTAACTGATGCCTTGATCAAATACTATCGTGACTATGTGGCTGGAAATGACATCAGTGCTAGCCAAAGCTGGATCATTGACCGTTATGCCGCTATGGTTAGTGAACTTGGGTTAAAACCTGCTGTTTTAGAAAAAATCTCTAAAAGCATTCGGGCCTTGGCAACTCTTCCTATAGAGGACAATGAATTCCTCTATGATACCTTCCTAGCGGCTGGAGAAAATAACAATGCCAAACTCATTGCAGCCTACTTTAACCAAAACGGTATCGATGCACGCTATGTTCACCCAAGAGAAGCTGGAATTGTTGTCACAAGTGAACCTGGAAACGCACGCATCATCCCATCTAGTTATGACAAGATTGAAGGCTTGGCTGATAGCACCGAAGTCCTTGTCATCCCTGGTTTCTTTGGTGTGACTAAGGAAAATCAAATCTGCACTTTTTCACGTGGAGGTTCAGATATCACAGGTTCTATCATTGCAGCAGGTGTTAAGGCTGATCTCTATGAAAACTTTACAGACGTAGATGGTATCTTTGCTGCCCATCCTGGTATTATCCACCAACCACACTCCATTCCTGAATTAACCTACCGTGAAATGCGTGAGTTGGCTTACGCTGGATTTTCAGTCCTTCATGACGAAGCCCTTCTTCCTGCCTACCGAGGAAAAATTCCTCTTGTCATCAAGAATACCAACAACCCTGACCACCCAGGTACGCGCATTGTTTTAGAACACAGTAGTGATAAATTCCCAGTAGTAGGGATTGCAGGTGACTCAGGATTCGTCAGCATCAACATGTCAAAATACCTCATGAACCGCGAAGTCGGGTTTGGTCGCAAGGTTCTGCAAATCCTTGAGGACCTCAACATCGGTTGGGAACACATGCCTACAGGTATTGACGATCTTTCAATCATCCTCCGCTCCCGTGAATTAACTCCTATCAAAGAAGAAGAAATCCTACGTCAACTCGTTCAAAAGGCTGAAGTGGACCATGCTGAAATCGAACATGACCTTTCCATCATTATGATTGTTGGAGAAAAGATGAAGAGCCATATCGGGGTAACTGCTACTGCAACACGTGCTTTGTCTGAGAATAAAATCAACATCCAGATGATGTCCCAAGGTTCAAGTGAAGTTTCCATCATGTTTGTTGTCAATAAAGAGCAAGAAAAAGCAGCTATCAAGGCTCTCTATCATGCCTTTTTCGGTGAAAGTAAGGAAGACTAATCATGGCCCAATCACTCAATCAAGTCATTGACCTCCAAACTACTGGGACATCTTACCTCTCTATCTCTGGAAAAGTTGGAAAATTTCTAGTTGGGGATCAAGCCTTAGAGTTTTATCCTGATGTCAATGTCGAACAATATATCCAAATCCCCTGGTCCAGCATTCAGCAAATCGGAGCCAACGTAAGTGGTCGCAAGATCAGCCGCCACTTTGAAGTCTTCACTGATCAAGGAAAATTCCTTTTTGCTTCAAAAGACTCTGGAGCTATCCTCAAAATCGCTCGTGAAAAATTAGGAAACGACAAGGTTGTCAAACTTCCTACTTTGATTCAGACCATTGGTCAAAAATTTAAAAATCTATTTGCAAAAAAGTAGAAACTTTAGTATAATCATAGCAACGGATAAGTAGGTTATCTCCTTCTTTCAGAAAGTCTGCGGGTGCTGCGAGCAGATAGGAGGGATGGGTGAAATTCTACCGTTATCAACAATTACATACACAATCAAGTGCACACCTGTGAAGTTGGATGGAACCGTGGCCCTGCCACTCCAACACTTTGTCAGGTGTGCTTTTTTCATAAAGGAGTTCTTATGTTAGATATTAAACGTATTCGCACAGATTTTGATGCTGTCGCTAAAAAATTAGCTACACGTGGTGTAGATGCTGCTATCTTAAATGAGATGAAAGAAATCGATGCTAAACGTCGTGACATCTTGGTCAAGGTTGAAACTCTAAAAGCAGAACGTAACACAGTTTCTGCTGAGATTGCCCAAGCTAAGCGCAACAAGGAAAATGCCGATGACAAGATTGCTGCGATGCAAACCCTATCTGCTGAAGTCAAAGCCTTGGATGCTGAATTGGCGGACATCGATGCTAAATTGACAGAATTTACCACTACTCTTCCAAACATCCCTGCTGACAGCGTTCCTGTTGGGGCTGACGAAGATGACAATGTGGAAGTTCGCCGTTGGGGTACTCCACGCGAGTTTGACTTCGAGCCAAAAGCTCACTGGGATCTTGGTGAAGACTTGGGTATCCTTGACTGGGAACGTGGCGGTAAAGTAACGGGCGCTCGTTTCCTCTTCTATAAAGGACTTGGGGCTCGTTTGGAACGTGCTATCTACAACTTTATGTTGGATGAGCATGGTAAAGAAGGCTATACGGAAGTTATCACACCTTACATTGTTAACCATGACTCTATGTTTGGTACTGGTCAATATCCAAAATTCAAGGAAGACACTTTTGAATTGAAAGACACTAATTATGTCCTCATTCCTACAGCTGAAGTGCCTTTGACAAACTACTACCGTGATGAAATCCTTGACGGTAAAGACCTACCAATCTACTTTACCGCTATGAGTCCATCTTTCCGTTCTGAGGCTGGTTCTGCAGGTCGTGATACACGTGGCTTGATTCGTCTACACCAATTCCATAAGGTTGAAATGGTCAAATTTGCCAAACCAGAAGAATCTTATGAAGAATTAGAAAAAATGACAGCCAACGCTGAAAATATTCTTCAAAAACTCAACCTTCCATACCGTGTCGTTGCCCTCTCTACTGGGGACATGGGCTTCTCAGCTGCTAAGACTTACGACTTGGAAGTTTGGATTCCAGCCCAAAATACCTATCGTGAAATCTCAAGCTGTTCAAATACAGAAGATTTCCAAGCCCGTCGTGCCCAAATCCGTTACCGTGATGAAGCAGATGGCAAGGTGAAACTCCTTCACACTTTGAATGGTTCTGGACTTGCAGTTGGACGTACAGTGGCTGCCATTCTTGAAAACTATCAAAACGCAGATGGTTCTGTAACCATTCCAGAAGCTCTTCGTCCATACATGGGTGGCGCTGAAGTTATCAAACCATAAAAAAAGGCCTAGCTATTTCTAGCTAGACCTTTTTTCGTAACCAAATCAGATAACCAACCAAGACAAAAAATAAAATAGTGAGGCAAATAACGGTTTCAGCCAATACCAGATAATCCAGAAATGGAAGTTTCAAAATTCCCTGAGCCATCTTGAGCGAGGTAGCTGTGATAATGGTTGGGAAGGTGAGGGCTGAGAAGGCTGGTTGAAAGCCTTGTTTTAAAATATTGGGCAGACGAGTCAACACAAAGAAAAAGAAGGACTGAGATGCCAAAATCATGACAATCAAGAGCCAAGTCGGTAGGCCTGCTCCTCCAACTCGAACTAGAGAAGCTAAGAGTAGGGAAAAGGGAGCACAGTAGATTCCTTCCTGTCCAAGCAAGGCCACTGGGAGTGGATGTTTCTTTAAATCGCTATAAATAAGGGGATAGAGATAGAAGGTCAAGACAAAACCAAAACTCAAGGTCGCATAGGCAATTTCAATGATTCCGACAAGAGGATAGGTCAAGGCTGCTACTGCTATCCCCACATAGAGTACCGTCCAGCTAGGAGTCGCATTGACCCTCCGACCTGGACAGGCAAATTTGATGGTAAAAGTAGCAATCAAAGCCAAATCCAAGAGAAATGAAAACCACCAGATCCCTTGTGCTACTATAGGAAGAGCAGGGAATACGCGAAAGACATAGGTCGATAAAATCATCCCAGCCATAGGAAAAGTGGCCATCCCAGATAAAAGAGGGGGCCTGGTCAATTCTTTCTTGGTTTCAGACCAATTTCTTAGATGAAGAAGGAGAAAGAAGATCCATAAGACCAATCCAGTCAAACTAAATAAGTGCGATAGAACAGGCCAAGTATCCGCAATCAGGTTTCCTGCACCTGCCAAACCTAACAAACAACCAGAAAATACCAAGGGTAGTTTTTTCATGGCAACCTCCGTTAATCATATTATTATTAGTATAGCATAAAAGCCCTTAAAATAGCATAGAAAAATGAAGACTGGTTTACTCAGCCTTCATTTTTTCTTTATGATTCCAACTAGGCATAGGGTTGCAATTCTGGGTTAATAGGCGTATTGGCTAGGTTATTAGCATAGTTACAAAGGCTGGCTAGACTGACACCGAGAACAACATCCAAGGCATTTTGTTGCGTGTAGCCAGCTTCCAAAAATTCAGCCAAGGCTTCATCTCCTACACGACCCTTAGTATTGATGACCGCCAAGGTAAACTTAGCTAGAGTATCTAGTTTTGGATCTGTTTCAATCGGAGTGCGGTTGCGGAGAGCTTGGAGAAGATCATCATTCATCTGGATTTGTTTGATCGAAAAGGCGGTATGACCAGCCACGCAGAAAGCACAACCATTGGTTACGGCAGCTGTGATTTGTACTACTTCGCGTTCCACTGGTGTCAAGCTATTGCGACGGTTGATGGCTCCGACAGTTCGGTAGGCTTCAAGCGCGGTAGGAGCATTAGCCAAGAGACCGATTAGGTTGGGAATATAGCCGTTGTTGTCTTTTTGTACTGTTTCAAGAACTTCTTTTACTTCTGCTGGTGCTGATTCTACTGTGTGGATGGTAAATGTTGTCATAAGAAACCTCTTTTCATTTTATTGTCATTTAGTCTATCATAGAATTTTCCACTTGGATAATATATATTTTCAATCGCCTTGATAGGAAATGTCTATGAAATGAAAAAAATCACACTAAAAGTGTGATTGGGTTAGTGTTTAAAATACTTTTTAGTCTCAGCAATGACGACTGGCGACAAGACTAAGAGGGCAATCAAGTTTGGTAAAGCCATCAAGGCATTGACGATGTCTGCGATAATCCAAACCATATCCAACTCGATAAATCCTCCCAGCAAGACCATGAGCACAAAGACCACTCGATAGAGCCAGATAAAGCGAACGCCAAACAGAAACTCGAAACAGCGCTCTCCGTAGTAATTCCAGCCGAGAATTGTCGTAAAGGCAAAGAGAACCAGAAATATGGTCAAAAGAGCAGGGCCAAAATGCGAAAAAATTGTTGAGAAGGCTGACTGGGTAAGGGCTACTCCATTCAAATCACCGCTCCAAACCCCAGTTACCAAGATTGTCAGACCTGTCAGAGTACAGATAATCAACGTATCAATAAAGGTCCCTGTCATAGAAATCAAGCCTTGCTCAACAGGCTCATTTGTCTTAGCCGCAGCCGCTGCAATCGGAGCTGAACCAAGACCAGATTCGTTAGAGAAGACTCCTCGCGCCACACCATTTTGAATCGCAGTACGGATAGTCGCACCTGCAAATCCTCCTACTGCAGCTACAGGGCTAAAAGCAGAGGTAAAGATGAGGGCAAGTGTGGCTGGAATTTTCTCGATATTAAAGAGAATGACTGTAAGAGTTCCCAGAATATAGACAATAGCCATAAAAGGGACGACTGCTGTTGAAATCTTGGAAATGGATTTGAGTCCACCAAAGACTGCAATCGCGACAAAAACAGACAAAACGAGAGCTGTGATAGCTGGATCAATTTGAGCTGTATTTTGGATAGATTCTGTAATCGAATTGACTTGGGTAAAGGTACCAATCCCCAGAAGGGCTACCAATACACCAGCTAGGGCAAAGAAGATTGCAAGTGGACGCCACTTTTCTCCCATTCCCAAAAGGATGTAGTGCATGGGGCCTCCAGCTACAGCTCCATTTGCATCCTTGGTGCGGTACTTGATAGCCAGCAAGCCTTCAGCATACTTGGTTGCCATCCCAAAGAAGGCCGCCATCCACATCCAAAAGAGGGCACCTGGTCCCCCAACCTTAATGGCTGTCGCAACTCCGATGATATTTCCCGTACCAACGGTGGCAGCTAGAGCTGTACAAAGAGCTGCAAAGCTCGACACATCGCCATGTCCCTTGTCCTTGGTAAAAATCAACTGAAAGGCCTTAGGGAGACGAGCCACCTGCAAAAGCCCTAGTCGGATGGTCAGATAAATTCCCGTTCCGACCAATAAGATTAAGAGGGGAGGTCCCCAAACGAAAGCATCAAGCGCTTTTAGCAATTCTAACATGTCCTACTCCTATCTTTCAACCCCAAAAGAAAGAGCACATGCAAGATACATGTACTCTGGAATGCTTAGATAAATGCCAAAAAGCGGTCTATCCTAGCTCTGTCCTTTTACCTGAGAGTTTGAGCAGTTTCCTGCCTTGCCCCTTCGGTGCCTTTACGGTCTCTCCAGAGTTCCGTCCATTTACAGTCATGGAAAACAAACCTTTCTCCACTTCTATTAAACTTCATTCGGTGTTGGTATTTAATTTTTTATTATTTTACAAGAAAAGTTAGCTTTTGTCAATATATTATTTGAAAAAAGATGGATTTTCACTTCTTTTTCAAAAAAAGAGAAGCACTCTTTTTTTCTAACCTTTAAAGGTCACAATGGTTGCGCCACTGCCCCCAGCATTCTGAGGAGCATAGCCGAAACTCTTGACATGCTTGTTTCTTTGCAGGTATTTGGTAACTCCTTCACGGATGACTCCCGTTCCGATACCGTGGATGATGTCTACCTGAGCCATATTATTAAGCAGGGCTTGGTCAATAAAGGCGTCCAGCTCATTCATGGCTTCTTCGTACCGTTTGCCTCGGAGATCCAGTCTTGCTTGCGGACCACGTCCAGAAGCACGTTTCACGACATTGACTTGTTTTTTCTTGACTGGGGCTTCTTGTTGAGCCTGAACAAGATCAAATTCTTTCTCTTCCAAGGTCATCTTGATCAAGCCGACTTGGGCTTCCCAGCGGCCGTCCTTAAGCTGATTGGTCAAGGTTCCACGTTGGCCATAACTGAGAACCACGATATCATCTCCCACCTTCGGAGCTCGTTTTTTCTTGGCTTTTTGAAGGACCTTGTTTTTAGACAAGTCGACTTTTTCAGGAGCCAATTTTTTCAGCTCAGCCTTGGCTTCAATGATTTCGTGGGGTTTGAGTTGAGACTTACGGTGGAGGTTTTTCAGGATTTGGTCACTCTCACTTAGCGCTAGTTCCACAATCTCTGCAGCTTGTTCACGCGCCTTGTTAAGCTCAGTTTCCTTTTCACGATTGAGCTCGTTGTAAAGTTTTTTGAGTGCTCGGTTCATCTTAAGGTTTTCTTGCTCTACCTCACGGATATTGTCCAAGCGTTTACGGCTTTCAAGCGTTTGCTCTTCCAATTGTTCAATGATGCGGTTGACATCATTATCTTGGTTGACCTGCTGGCTGGCATCTCCGACGATGACATCTGACAAGCCAAGGCGTTTAGCAATTTCAAAGGCATTGCTTCGGCCAGGAACTCCCTGCATAAAGCGATAGGTCGGACGCAGACTGGCTGTATCAAACTCCATGCTGGCATTTTGCACAAAGGCTGTCTCAATACCGTAGGCCTTGAGTTCTGGATAGTGGGTCGTCGCCATGGTCTTAACCTGACGTAAACGAAGATCCTCCAAAATAGCCATGGCAAGGGCGGCTCCCTCTTGAGGATCTGTACCAGCCCCCAACTCATCCAAGAGTAAGAGTGAATGTTGGTTGACCTTGCCAAGAATATCTACGATATTGGTCATGTGGCTGGAGAAGGTAGACAAGCTTTGTTCGATAGACTGCTCATCTCCAATATCTGCGAAGATTTCTTCAAAAATACCGACACGGCTCCCCTTATCAGCTAAAATGGGCAAGCCTGACTGGGCCATGAGTTGGGTCAAACCCAAGGTTTTGAGCATGATGGTCTTCCCACCTGTATTGGGACCTGTAATGACAATGGCCGTTAATTCCTTACCAAAATGTACATCGTTTGCCACTGCATTTTTGACCAAAGGATGGCGAACATGAAGGAGTTGAATCTCTTGATTCTCTGAAAGTTGAGGAACGACTGCTTGTCTTTCTTGAATGAAACGCACCTTGGCACGAATCAAGTCTAGATGGCCGATAATCCAAGCGTCATTAGCAATATCAGCAGCATGAGGACGAACCCGTTCTGAGAGCTCCTGCAGGATGCGAATCATCTCATAGCGTTCATCAGCTCGCAGACTAGCGATTTCTTCGCTCAGTTTCACAACCTCACGGGGTTCGATATAGACTGTATTCCCACTGGCAGAGATGTCATGGACAACACCTGCAATCTTATTGCGATAGGTGTTCTTGACTGGTAAGACTTGACGGCCATTTCTGCTAGCGATTATGCTTTCCGTCAACATCTGCGATTGTTGCTTGAGCAAGTCTTGCAAGACATCTCGAACTTGACTCTCGCTATCATGGATTTTTCGACGAATGCGTGCTAGTTCTTCGCTGGCAAAATTCTCGATAAATCCTGCATCATTTAGGGCTTGGAGACTCCCTTGCAAGTGTGGAAAATCATGTAGTTTTTCAAACCATCTCGCCAACTGCTCCAAGCGTACGTTTTCAAGATTGGTATAAAAACTTTGCAACTCTCTGCTAGCCAGCAAGACCCGTTTGAGGAGCAGGAACTCCCCGATATTGAGGTCTGCTCCCATCTCCAGACGCTTACAAACCGCTGATATCTCACGCGTCGCTAGGATGGTAAAGTGGGGTTGCTCCACAAATAGAGCTTGCATTTCCTCCATCTCTGTAAAGGCTTGTTTGATCTTATCCACCTTAGCAGTTGGAGCCAAGCCTTTTAGCTCCTCTAATCCTTGTTCTGTCAAGAGATGTGGTTCAAACAAGGCTTTGATTTTATTAAATTCTAAGGTTTCTAGTATTTTTGTATTCATATTTTTTCCTTGTATACTGGTTTACAAGATTATAGCAACTAGAGGTTTTGACCTAGTCGTCCAATCTGTAAACAAAGGGCTAGGAAAAATCCCGCCCTTTTTATCCGATTAAATTTGTCACCCAGAGTTGTTTGATAAGGTTTGTCGTAAAAGGGACACTTTGGATGATGTGTTTGGCTACTGTACTTTTTTCGAGTGAATTTTGAATGACTGCCAGAGGCACTGTTGCAAGGATGGTCAAAGCCATTTGCAAGACAAATAAGGTTACCAATAGAGACAAAAGGCCTGATCCGATACGCAACCATTTGACATCGAGCTTTTTAGTTGGAATCAAGTGCAGGAACAAACCGATAAAACGTCCGATGCTATAACAAATTCCGAAAACTAAAAGGTAGGCTAGGCCTGCATAAAAGACCTTGTCTAGGTGAAACAGCTGGTCTGAAGGGAAGAAAAAGGTGCCCTGTCCTTCCTGAGGATTGGCATAAGGGACAAGCAAGTGGAAATGATCGCCCAGTGATTTATAAAACTGTCCCGCAACAAAGGCTGAAATCACTGCCACGAGGAAATAATAAACTTGCAGGACCAAACCTCTACGGTAGCCGATGTAAAAGCCCCAAGCCAGAACCAATAAGAGTAGGATTGAAATCATAGGGAGTCCTCAATCTTGCTCTGTTCTTGTTTGACAGCAATCAACTTGTGGCGGAGTTCTAACAACTCTTGCTCCTTGTCATCAAATTCAATCTCACGGTTGAGTTGTGTAGACAGACAATTGACCGCCAAAAGAAGCGCAATGGTTTCATCATCCGCCCCAGGCATTTGTTCTTTAATTGCTTGGTATTTTTCAGTCGCAACCTTGGCAATTTCCTCCATAAAGAGGTTGTCATGCTCGGTTGTCAAGGTTAATGTCTTTTTCCCGAATGTAAACTTATATCGATTTAGATTTGCCATAAAATTCACCTCACGATATTATACCAAATTTCGCTAACTTTGTCAGTTTTTACCAATTCTCCTGCTTTTGTGGTACAATAGAGACTATGGCAAGTATCACACTCACACCAAGTGAAGAGAAAATTCAGAGCTTTTTAAGTCAGTATCAGAAGGCTCTCAGTCCTAGTAAAAATCCCTATATCCGCTATTTTTTGCGCCTGCCTCAGGCAACGGTTTCCATCTATACTTCTGGAAAAGTTCTCCTCCAGGGCGAAATGGCGGAGCAATACGCTAGTTTCTTTGGTTATCAAGTTCAACAAGAAAACAGTGGTCAAGATTTTCCTATGATTGGGACTGATGAGGTGGGAAATGGTTCCTACTTTGGTGGACTGGCTGTCGTGGCTTCCTTCGTGACACCTGACCAGCACGACTTCTTGCGAAAACTCAGCGTGGGGGATTCCAAGACTCTGACAGACCAAAAGATTCGTCAGATTGCCCCTATCCTCAAGGAAAAAATCCAGCACCAAGCGCTCCTCCTTTCACCGAGCAAGTACAACGAAGTTATCGGAGAGCGTTACAATGCTGTTTCTGTCAAAGTTGCCCTTCACAATCAGGCTATTTTTCTCCTGCTTCAAAAAGGAGTCCAGCCAGAAAAAATCGTCATTGATGCTTTTACAAGTCCTAAAAACTATGACAAGTACTTGGCGCAAGAAGCCAATCATTTTCCAAACAAGATCACTTTGGAAGAAAAAGCTGAGGGCAAATACCTGGCTGTTGCAGTTAGCTCCATCATCGCGCGGGATCTCTTCCTTGAAAACTTGGAAAATCTTGGACGAGAACTAGGCTATCAACTGCCAAGTGGCGCTGGAACTGCATCTGATAAGGTTGCAAGCAAAATCCTTCAAGCCTATGGTATGAAGGGGCTTCATTTCTGCGCCAAACTGCATTTTAAAAACACTGAAAAAGCAAAAAAACTTCTACAGAGGTAAACCATGAACTATTTAAAATCATTTATAAAAGAATGGGGAGTTTTCTTCCTGATTATCGCCCTGGTAGGTCTTAGCCGCATCTTTCTATGGAGCAATGTCCGTGTGGAAGGACACTCTATGGACCCTACCCTAGCCGACGGAGAAGTTCTCTTCGTTGTTAAACACCTCCCAATTGACCGCTTCGACATTGTAGTTGCGCATGAGGAAGACGGAAATAAAGACATTGTCAAAAGGGTCATCGGCATGCCTGGTGATACCATCCGCTACGAAAATGACAAACTCTTTATCAACGATAAAGAAACAGATGAACCCTACCTAGCTGAATACCTCAACTTGTTCAAAACAGAAAAGTTGCAAAACACCTATACTGGAAAGGGATTCGAAGGAAACAAAGGAGTTTACTTTAGAGAACTTGCTCAAAAAGCACAAGCCTTTACGGTCGATGTCAATTCCAATACCAGCTTCAGCTTTACAGTCCCTCAAGGCGAGTACCTTCTCCTTGGTGACGATCGTCTCGTCTCTAGCGACAGCCGCCATGTCGGTACCTTCAAGGCCAGCGAAATCAAAGGCGAAGCAAAATTCCGTTTCTGGCCACTCAACCGTATCGGAACATTTTAAGATAAGGAAGAGGCCGAGAATGCTAAGTCTCAGTCTCTTTTTCTATTGTGAGAAAAAACTTTTCGTCATCTAGTTTTTTCAAAGTGGACAAGAGACCAATTCTCACGAACTCATGTAAAGGAAACCTATGGAAGTTTATTTTTCAGGCACCATTGAACGCATTATTTTTGAAAATGTCAGTAATTTCTATCGCATCTTGCTCCTAGATATCGAAGATACCAATGCGGAGGACTTTGACGATTTTGAAATCATCGTTACAGGAACCATGGCTGACGTGATTGAGGGTGAAGACTACACTTTTTGGGGGCAAATCGTTCAGCACTCCAAGTATGGAGAACAGCTACAGATCAGTCGTTATGAGCGAGCAAAACCCACTAGTAAGGGTCTAGTCAAGTATTTTTCTAGTAGCCATTTCAAGGGAATTGGACTCAAAACTGCCCAGAAAATCGTTGATAGCTACGGTGACAATACCATAGACGAAATTCTGGAGCATCCTGAAAAGCTGGAAAGCATTGCTGGACTCTCTGCCAAAAACCGTGAGGCTTTTGTCTCCACCCTCCGTCTCAACTATGGGACAGAAATGGTCTTGGCAAAACTTGCCAACTACGGCATTCCCAATAAACTGGCCTTTCAGATTCAAGACTTTTACAAGGAAGAAACGCTGGGTATTGTCGAAAATTATCCCTACCAACTGGTTGAGGATATCAAGGGTTTGGGTTTTACCATTGCTGACCAATTAGCTGCCGAGCTAGGCATCGAAAGTCAAGCTCCTGAACGCTTCCGTGCTGGCCTTGTCCACAGTCTTTTTCAGGGATGTATGGATACAGGCGATACCTATATGGAAGCCCGAGATTTGCTGGAACAAACCCTGACTCTCCTCGAGTCTTCCCGTCCTGTGGAACTAGACCCCAGTCAAGTAGCTCAGGAATTATCTCATCTAATTGAAGAGGACAAGGTTCAGCAGATTGATACCAAAATCTTTGATAACAGCCTCTTTTTCGCTGAAGAAGGCATTCGCAGTCACTTGGTTCGTATCCTCGAAAAAGAAAAGCAGAAAAATCAGGATTTGGAAACCATTCAAAAGCATATCGCTACTGTCGAGCAAGAACTGGGGATTCAGTACGATAGCATTCAAAAACAGGCTATCTGTGACGCTATCCAGAACAAGGTCTTTATCTTGACAGGAGGACCTGGTACTGGTAAGACGACTGTTATCAATGGGATTATCGCTGTCTATGCCCTGCTTGAAGGACTCGAACTCAAGAAAAAGAGCAACTTACCTATCCTTCTCGCCGCACCAACTGGTCGAGCAGCTCGGCGCATGAATGAATTGACAGGATTGCCAAGTGCTACTATCCACCGCCATTTGGGGATGACGGGAGACGATGATACCAGTCATCTAGATGATTATCTGGATGCCGATTTTATCATTGTAGATGAGTTTTCCATGGTGGATACTTGGCTAGCCAACCAACTCTTCTCCAACATTTCTTCTAACAGTAAAATTCTCATCGTGGGCGATAGCGACCAGCTACCTTCTGTTAGTCCCGGACAAGTCCTGGCTGACCTGCTCCAGATACCCCTGATTCCTCAGACTCGCTTAGAACGGATTTACCGTCAGAGCGAGGAATCAACCATCGTTACCTTGGCTAGTCAAATTCGACAAGGCATCTTGCCAGCTGACTTTACTCAGAAAAAGGCAGACCGTTCCTACTTTGAAATCGCTAGTGGCCATATCCCAGCTACCATTGAGAAAATCCTCGGTGCTGCCCTCAGAAGTGGCATTCCGGCTCGCGATATTCAGGTGCTGGCGCCTATGTATCGAGGAACTGCTGGTATTGACGCCATCAACCAACTCATGCAAGACCTGCTCAATCCTCACCAAAAAGGACAAGTGAGTTTTGAAGCCACTCAGTGTCACTATCGAACAGGGGACAAGGTCATTCACCTAGTCAACGATGCCGAAGTCAATATCTTTAATGGAGACCTAGGCTACATCACAGATCTGATTCCTGGAAAATACACCGAGTCCAAACAAGATGAGATTGTCATTGATTTTGATGGCAATGAGGTCATCTACCCACGTAACGAATGGTACAAGATTCGACTAGCCTATGCCATGAGTATCCATAAGTCTCAAGGAAGTGAGTTTCCTGTTGTCATCCTGCCCATCACCAGTGCTAGCAAGCGCATGCTGGAGCGGAATCTCATCTACACAGCTATCACACGGGCCAAGAGCAAGCTCATCCTTCTTGGTGAATTACAGGCCTTTGACTATGCAGTCAAGCATATCGGGACTGCTCGCAAGACCTATCTGATTGAGCGCTTCAGTGATTTAATTGAAAATAATATTGAAGAAAGTAAACAAGCCTTCTCTGAAACTACCACAGCAAGTGACTCTGGACAATCCTACATCCTCACCGAGGAAAACTGGTCTAGTATTCCAGCCATGATCGGGATTACAGACGCAGACCTCAAATTGATTTTTGGAAAATAGACCAGCAGAAAACCCACCTAGTCAGGTGGGCTTTTTATCTTTTAAGATTATTTTACAGTTGCTGTGCTTGTAATCAATTCAACAGCTTTTTTGATAGTGATATCGTGTTTCAACATGTCAGCTGAAAGCAAGTTTTGAACTTGGGCCACTTCCATGTTGTAATCTGCAGCCAATTGCTCGATTTCTTTTTGGATTTCTTCTTCTGAAGCGTCAAATCCTTCAGCTTTGGCAACTGCTTCGATAACAAGGTTAGTCTTGGTACGTGATTCAGCTTCTGCCTCGTATTGTTTGTGAAGGTCTTCTTGAGTAGTTCCTGTGATTTGGAAGTACATGTCAGGGTTGATCCCTTGACGTTGCAAGTTTCCAAGGAATTCATTTACTGAACGGTGAACTTCTTCGTGAATCATTTCTTCTGGAAGTTCTACGATTTCAGCGTTTTCTACAGCTTTATCGATTGCTGCACCTTCAACAGCATCTTTGTATGCTTCTTCTTTCGCAGCAGTCAATTCTTTGCGGTATTTTTCTTTCAATTCGTCAAGAGTTTCCACTTCTTCATCGATATCTTTTGCAAGTTCATCGTCAAGAGCTGGAACTTCTTTAGCTTTTACTTCGTGGATAGTTGTTACGAATTTAGCTTCTTTACCTGCAAGGTCTTCTGCTTGGTAGTCTTCTGGGAATGTTACGATAACATCAACAGTTTCGCCAGCTGAGTGTCCAACCAATTGGTCTTCAAAACCAGGGATGAATTGACCTGAACCAAGTCCAAGTGAGAAGTTTTCACCTTTTCCACCGTCAAATTCAACACCGTCGATAGAACCAACGAAGTCAATAACAACAGTGTCGCCATTTTCAGCAGCGCCTTCTTTGATAACCAATTCAGCCAAGTTGTTGCGTTCGCGTTCGATACGCTCTTCAACGTCAGCGTCAGTTACTTCTTTTTCTACATCTACTGATACTTCAAGGTTTTTGTAGTCGCCCAATTTTACTTCAGGTTTTGTCACGACTTCAGCTGTGATAACCCAGTCTTGACCTTTTTCCATTGAAGTCACATCGATTTTTGGTTGCGCAACGACTTCAAGACCAGCTTCTTTTACTGCAGCTTCATAAGCATTTGGCAAAAGAGCGTTCATTGCATCTTGATAAAGAGCTTCTTCACCAAATTTTTGGTCGAAGATAGGGCGTGGAAGGTGACCTTTACGGAAACCAGGAACGTTAAGAGTTTTCTTTACTGAGTTAAATACACGGTCCAATTCTGGTTTGATTTGGTCTTGAGAGATAGTGAAAGTCAAGACTCCACGGTTTGTTTCTTTGTTTTCAAATGATACAGACATTCTGTCATTTCTCCTTAAAATTTTTTAAATACAGTCTATTATAGCATAAACCACGGTTAATTTTCAAGTCATGAATGCGCTTTTCAATGATGCTAAAGGTACTTGCTGGCTTCCTTGATACTGAGTTCAGCCATTCTTTCCCTGTTTTTTTCGATGAAGCTTGCTACCCATTCCGGATTGGTTTTAGAGTAGTCTCTTAGAGCCCAGCCGATGGCTTTGTTGATAAAAAATTCTGTCTGGTCCAGATTGTTGAGCAGGACCTTTTCCATTAGCTGGACATTGGTCTTCTCTTTTCTTAACAACTGGTGATCAATAGCGACTCTCCTCAGCCAGATATTGTCTGATAGGCTCCATTGGAGGATGATTTCTTCAAGTTCTGGCTTGCCGTATACTAAACTTCCTACTATTCGATCTAGGATATCTACCGTATCCCACCAGGACTTGGTCACGACCAGGCGCTCAAGATTAGGCAAATCATTCTCTGTTAGATAAGACTGCATAGTTTTCAAATAGTTGGCAGCTACATATTGGTATTCTCTTGGCTCCTTTGCCCAGCAAGTGTCTACAAAATCCCAATCAATAACTCTTGTTTTTTTCGCTTCTGGAAAATACTTTTTATAGAGGGCATTTCTTTCAGGACCTGCAATCCCTAAAAAGGGAAATTGATGGCGCATATAGGCTTCCATTGGGCCTGCTTTCTCAGGGTCTTTTGCTGCTTCTAGCTCCACAAGTAAATCTTCAAGACTCATCTAAAAGTCCTCCTGCCCCACCAAGTGGTGCTGGAAGGCATAGACCGCAGCCTGGGTACGATCGCTGACTTCAAGTTTGGCAAGGATGTTGGACACGTGGGTCTTGACCGTCTTGAGAGAGATAAAGAGTTCATCTGCAATCCGCTGATTTTCGTAGCCCTTGGCGATGAGTTGGAGTACGTCTCGCTCACGCGCAGTCAGATCCTCATGAAGCTCCATATGATTGCGGTGGTATTCGACCTTCTTGCTGACCTCTTGTTCAATAGCAAGCTCACCAGCGGCAACCTTACGAACAGCATGGAGCAGTTCGTCCGCACTTGAAGTCTTGAGCATATAGCCTTTAGCACCCGCGTTCAAGACCGGCATGATTTTTTCATTGTCTAGGTAAGAAGTCACAATCAAAATCTTGGCTTCAGGCCATTCTTTGAGGATGGCCAAGGTTGCATCAATCCCATTCATCTCAGGCATGACGATATCCATGACAATGACATCTGGACGCAGTTCCAAGGCCAAGTCAATACCTTGAGCCCCATTGGCAGCCTCGCCCACAACTTCTACATCGTCTTGGAGGTCAAAGTAGCTTTTCAAGCCCAATCGGACCATTTCATGGTCATCTACAAGTAAAATTTTCATCTCTACTCCTTTATGATTCCTTGTCTAGCAGGGGAATACGGATATCAACCGCCAGTCCTTGCTTTGGAGCTGTCAAAAGTTGAACCGTTCCTGCCATATCTTCGACTCGCTCCTTGATATTTCGCAGTCCATAACTCAAGTCGTCTAAACTCCCTAACTGGAAACCAATCCCATTATCCACCACCTTCAGCTGCACTTCAACATCTGTCTGATAGAGGTAGACATCTAGACAAGATGCCTGGGCATGGCGAAGGGTATTGCTGATCAACTCCTGAAGAATACGGAAGATGTGCTCTTCAATCTTCTTGGGCAATTTAGATACATTTTGCTTGAGACTAACCTTGAGATCACTCTTGTCCTCAAGCTCTTTTAAGAGGATTTGAATCCCCTCAACCAAACTCTTCTCTTCCAACTCAACAGGTCGCAAATGTAGGAGCAAGACCCGCAAATCTTTCTGGGCTGTTTCAAGGATAGCTGCAACACTTTGCAACTGGGTCTGCATCTTTTCTCTATCCAGCTTCAAAGCCTGCTGACTGACACCTGATAAAATCATATGAGCCGCAAACAACTCCTGACTAACCGTATCGTGCAGGTCACGTGCTATCCGCTTCCTTTCTTTCTCGATGATTGCTTCTTCCTTGACCAGGCTTTGATTTTCAGCCTTTTGAACAGCCTCTGTCAAGAGGTTAAGCTTGCCAGACAAGGACTTAAAACTGGCATCCAAGTCTGGATCTGCAAAGGCAACCACCTCTTTTCCTGCTATGAGTCGCTTGAGATTAACCTGCATTTTTCTGCGAGAAATTTCTTCCATCACGCGCCAAAAAAGGACAAAGAAGAAGGACATGGAAAGGCTAAAGACCAAGATCAAGAAGATTAACTTTTCCAGTTTTTCGATATCTTGTAGCAAATAGGACCAATCAAGATTGAGAATATCAAGTAGACTATTGGTCAAAAAGAGGATAAAAAGGAGAGAAGTCAGCCCGATTAACAGATACGATTGATTTTTCATCCTCTGACCACCTCCACATCGCCAACCATAGTAGTTAGGAAAATCTTGACGCTCTTGTTACTCTTGAGATAGTCTCTGGTTTCCTGATGATAGTGTTCATTGCGAAGGGCTCGCTTGGGTTGATGGAGGAAAGTTAAATCTCCATAGAGACAGTTGACACTGAGACTGATTTCCACATCTACAGGTACGATAATCCTAGTCGTTCCGACCATTTTTCTAAGAATAATGACATTGTCATGATTGGTTAGGATGACTCTTTCTAGATGAATGGTGTCCTTGCCCATGAGGCGAAAGAGGTTGATATCGTCAAACTGGCAGGTCTGGTGGCTAGAGAAATGATGGAGATTACCAAACCAAGGATTGCGTTCATTTTTAACCGTCACCACCTCTTCAAAGACCAAGTCGGTCTCCTCTCTTTCTTGATTCATCATCGGATAGAGTAGAAAGAGACTATAGATCACCGCTACAAAGATGGCTAAAATCACAAAGGGATTGAGCATAACGATAAAAAAGAAAAGAATAGTCGTCACAAGGAGGAAGACGTTGTTGGCTTCCTTACCTGTATAATAGCGGAGCAAGAGCAAAAAGAGGAACAGAATCAGCAGAAAACGCGAAAAATGCTCTGATACCATCAAAATCAGAGCTCCCGTCAACAGACAGGCTTCAATAAATAAAAAGATTTGAAATTTTTTCATAGATGCATCCTCTCCCTTCTATTTTATCACAATTCAAAAAAGTCACCTCGGTCTGAGGATGGAAAAAGGAGATTGGACAGAAATCGCTCCTACAAGCTAGGTTTCATCAACTCACTACAGTTGACAAAAGGCTACAAAAAAAGGGCGGGATTCTTGTCCCGACCTCTCTACATCTGATCTTTTGCTTCTTTTAGTTTGCCATAAAGAATATAGTCTACGTTTTGTAGATCCGCTATGGTGGCACAGTTAAGGGCACACATGATCAAACGCAGATCTTCTTTCCAGCCTTGGACAATGCCAATCACCTCTTCGACGGAGTAGGTTTCAATCAACTCAAGAACGGTACGTGACAGTCCCACAGCCTTGGCTCCAAAGACCAGGCACTTAATCATATCCAGCGGGTTCCGAACGCCTCCGCTAACCAAAAGTTCGACCTTGTCTTTCCAGTCTTGGGCATTGAGAAGGGCTTGCATAGTAGACTGCCCCCATTGATTGAGGTAATCACGCTGGCCACTGCGACGGTTTTCGATATAGGCAAAGCTAGTACCACCACGACCTGATAGGTCAACCGTTCGAACACCCAGATCATAGGCTCTCTCGATGGTCTTCACATCCATTCCAAAGCCCACTTCCTTTAAGACAATAGGAACGGGAATTTGCTTGCTATAGTCTGCCAGATGCGATTGCCAGCTTCGAAACTTTCTTTCTCCCTCCGGCATGAGTAATTCCTGCATGACATTAACATGCACTTGGAGGAGAAGAGGATTCATCGCTTCTACAGTCTGAAATCCCAACTCAACAGGCTTGTCCAAGCCAATATTGGTTCCAAGGAGAAGCTTTGGATGGCTAGATTTGACAGAAAAAGAGTCATCTGTTGAATCTTTGAGGGCTGCGCTATAAGAGCCCGTCACAAACAAAATCCCACATGCTTCTGCCACCTGAGCCAGTTTTTGATTGATTTCTTTACCTTTGTCGCTCCCACCTGTCATGGCATTGATATAAAAAGGAAAGTCCCACTTTCGACCTGCAAACTCTGTAGACAAATCAATCTCATCCAGGTCATAAAGAGGCAGGGAAGAATGAATCAACTCCACCTCATCAAAGCTATTATAGGAACTTTTCTGCTCAAGGGCATAGCGGATATGCTCGTCCTTACGATTTGTCGTCATGTCCTATCCTTTCTTGGTATAAGAGCTCAATCCCCAGATCGGCCCAGCGATTTTTTATGGTTTCAGTTGATTGCACATCAAAACTCAAGGCAATGCCACAGTCACCACCACCAGCCCCACTACTCTTGGCAACAGCCTGCAAATCTTGACTGGCTTCTTTCAGCTGTCTCAGCGAAGGTGTGTAGATATCTGGGCTCAAACCTTCTAAAAGCTGACTGGCTGTTTCTAGCTGCTCGATAATTTTTTCTGCATTCCCCTGCTCCAAGACTTCTACCAAAGCAGATACCGTTGCTTTTGAGGAAGTTAAAAAATTCTGGCCTATGTTTTGCTTGATTTGCTTGACCATTTGACTCGATACGGCCACTTGCTTGGTCCATCCCACTAGGAAATCACATTCTAGGGCAGGTTGTACGTGTGAGATAGAAAAGCCCCAATCACGCTCCAAAACTGTTGCCAAGCTTTCTTCTTCCAACCAAGTAGCTATCTTCTTTCGATCAAAAGATTGGTAGAGAACCAAATCCTCTGCCACAATACAGGCAAGGTCTCCCATAGAACCATTGTCTCCTCGCTTGAGTAAGACCGCGCTAGCCAGCTTGAATAAGAGATCCTGATCAACCGTAATATCATATAGAGCCAGCAGGGCCTTGATCACCAAGACAACAACGCTACCACTAGAACCCAGACCAAACTTTTTGCCTTCTCGTTCCATTTTTCCACGGATTTCCAAGGAAAAAGGTCGCAAGGCTTGCCCACGATAAACGAGGAAATCTTCCACTAGAGCAATCGTTTCCTGAATCAAGCCGTAGTCAGGATTTGGCGTCAAGTCCACTGCGAAATCAAACATGTCTGAGTAGATACGATAGTTCTCAGAAAACACAATCTCAGCCTTCATATAGATGGGGATGGCCTTTATCAAGGCTAACTGTCCTGGCTCTAAAATAGCATATTCACCTGCCCAATAGAGTTTTCCGCACGTTTTAACAGCAATCATCTTGACTCAAATCCTTTGTTTTTGACACAATCAAGCGGTAACGTTGACCGAAAATTTCTGATAAATGCTCCAAGTCTTTCTCCTGACAGAGAACCTTGACATTGGGACCGGCATCCATGGTAAAGTAGCAGGCTTCGCCTTGTTCACGAAGTTGACGGACAAAGTCCATCGCTTCATAAGTCGCATCCGTTAGATAAGAAAAGGCTGGGGATGCTGTTTTGGTCGTAGCGTGCATAGCAAGGGCATTTTTCTCCGTTAATTCCCCAACCTTGACAAAATCATTCTCTTTGAGATAAACCAGCATATCCTGATAATCCTTCTCAGACTGGCGCACCCAGTCATCAAAGGTCGTCGAGGTTTCCACACAAAGTTTCATCCCATCACGGCTAGAAATTGTTTTTTTCTTGTCCTCTAGCACCAACATAATCATAGCTAGTTTCAGGTCTGTCTCTACAGGGTAGATTTCCCCACTATCCTTATCCCAAGCACCCAGTGGTCCATAAAAACTACGAGAGGAAGAACCTGAGGCAAACTTAGCCTCCTGTGCCAACTGACTCTGATCCAAACCAAGCTGGAAATAAGCATTGCAAGCCTTGACCAAGGCGGACAAACCACTAGAACTGGATGATAAGCCAGCCGCAGTCGGCATGTTGTTTTGAGTATCAATACGGACAAAACCTTCCCCAGCCGGACGGTAGCGGTCAATGATTTTGCTCATCTTGGCATGCTCGGCCTCACTCTGAAGTTGACCATTGATATAAAAGGCATCAGCAGTCGCATCCGTCGGTAGAGGCGACAAGGTCGTCTCTGTGTACATATTTTCCAAAGTAAGAGAGATACTGCTAGTAGCAGGAACCATCTCTTTTTCTTTTTTCTTTCCCCAATATTTAATAATGGCAATATTTGCGTAGGAACGTACTGTTACAGGCTTTCGATCCATGTCTGAACAGCTCCTTTCTCTTCTAATCGTTTTGCTAGTTCTTCTGCTTGATCCAGATTGGCTGCCAAGGCTATGATACAGCCTCCTAACCCACCACCACTCATCTTGGCACCTAGAGCACCATGGCTAAGAGCCGTTTCAACGAGGGAGTCTGCCTCAGGGCTGCTGACACCAATTTCTTTTAAATGTAAATGCGCTTGACTGAGGATTTGTCCCAATCCTTCAGCATCTTTTCGTCTAATCGCATCTTCTGCTTGCTGGGTCAATTCTCCCAAGGCATGCAAAAACGGTAGGGCATCCTTCCCCATACTTTGAACCACTTGGATGGCTTCACGAGTGTGGCCATACACACCTGTATCTGCAATCACCAAATAGGCAGATAGGTTCATCTCAAGTTCTGTAAAACCAACATTCTTGATAAAGCGAATAGGTTGGTCACTGAGACAGGTCTTGGCATCCAAACCACTTGGATTCATATGGGCAATCATTTCAGCCCGATTGACCAAGATTTCTAGTACATCATGAGGCAGATCGGCTTGATAGTAGTCAAATACCGCACGTATGGCCGCTATGCTGATAGCCGCTGACGAACCCATTCCCCGTTTTTCAGGGATAGCCGAGTCAATCACACATCGAATGCAAGCTTCTTTGATATCCAAATACTCCAGCGAGGCATACACTGCCATGGACAAGGTATCCTCCTCATAAAGACGCCACGGACTTTCAGCAGGGACCACCTTACAAGTCACCTCCACCTCTATGAGAGGCAGGGAAATGGCTGGATAACCGTAAACAACCGCATGCTCTCCTATTAAAATAATCTTACTATGTGCCTGACCGACACCAACTTTTTTTGTCATGTTTTCCTTTAACCAGACGGAAAGACCGTCTCATTTCATACAGTAGTATTTTCTCCTATCTATTTTATTATATTTTCACAAAAAAAGCGATTGTTTCCTTCACAATCGCCTCTTTCATTATTGAACCCATTCGCCATTATAGTTGACAGAATAGCCTTCTACAGTCGTATTCACTGCTAAAGCACCTGAACTATAAGCGTAGTACCATTTGCCATTAACCTGGAACCAGCCTGTCTTCATATCGCCATTACTTGCGTTTAGATAATACCAAGTCGAACCTTCCTGATACCAACCAGTCGCCATAGATCCTGATGAACGGAGATAGTACCACTTGTTACCAAGATATTGCCAGCCTGTTTTCATATCGCCATTTTCAGCATCTAAATAGTACCAAGTTGAACCTTCCTGATACCAGCCAGTTGTCATAGCTCCTGATGAACGGAGGTAGTACCACTTATTGCCAATTTGCTTCCAACCAGTTTGCATGATACCAGTTTCTGAATCTAGATAGTACCAAGCTGAACCATCGTTTATCCAACCTGCACGTCTTTCACCACCAATATAGTTTTCTCCATTAATTTCCGTTTTAGCTAGATAATACCAATTAGACTGGTCATAAAGCCAACCTGTCTTTAAAGAATGATTTTGATTAAAGTAATAGTTCGTGTAAAAACTCTTCTCTTCTTTATCTTCCGGATTTGTACGTTTTTCACCATACTTTCTTCCAACACTGTCTTTAGTTTTAATTTCTAATGCTTTCCAACCAACAAACTCTTGTAGCACTCCATTTTTGTCAAAGTAGTACCACTCTGACTTTGGAAAACCTTCTAATCTGATACCATTTGGGTAAGGACCAATTGTACTACCTTTAGATGGAAACGGGATATACTGCCAGCCGACAACCATCTCTCCAGATAAAGGATCAAAATAATAGTACTTCCCATCAATCACTCGCCAGTAGGTTTCTTTGAGTTCCCCCTTCTTGTAGTAGGTTCTACCATTTTCTTGGACAAATTGCCAGCCTTCTGAATCAGTATCATCCGCCAATACTGCACTTGTCGCTAGCAAACCAAAGAAAAAGACTGCTAATGCGATTTGCATCAATTTTTTTATTATTTTCATTAGACGTATCCTCCATAACTGATTGTAGCAAAGACTTTATTGTATGTCAATATATAGAAACTTCTCAAAAAAAGCAGTTACAAAACTGCAACTGCTTTTCTATTCTTGCATGGTGTACCCAACACCACGCACAGTTTTAATGTAGCTTTTTTGACCTTTTACATCAAGCTTGCTACGTAGATAACGGATATAAACATCCACGATATTGGTTTCTGTCGCACTTTCGTACTTCCAGACACTTTCCAACAACTGCTCACGAGTCAAGACCTTCTTGCTTCCCATGAGAGTGGCCAAAAGGTCATACTCACGGCGCGTCAGAGCAATCATCTCCTCGCCACGATAAACGGTATGATGTTCTACATCCATACGCAAATTGCGGTAAGACGTTGGGACCTTCATCTGACTACAGTGTTGGTCGATAAAGTCCCGACCTCGGAAAATCGCTGAAATACGAGCAACTAGATCATCAATAATCACTGGCTTATAGATGTAAGAAACGGCGAAGCGCTGGATTGTCTCAATCTGGTCTTGCAATTCTTCGCGATGGTCTAAGACCATAATCACTGAGGCTGGTTTTGTCCGACTCAGCCTCTCTGCAAAATCCTGGGCCGTCATATCCCCCAGACGAGCATTCAGTAAAATCAAGTCATAATCTGTCTGGAGAGCCATGGAGAGGGCTTTTTGCCCCTCCTCAACCAGATCAACACGGTATTGCTCTTTTTGGAGTTCCAGACTGAGAAAATGAGCGAGATTTCGTTCTTTCTCAAGTAATAAAATCCGTTTCCCCATGGCAGACCTACTTATTTTTCGTCATACCAAGAGTAGTGGAAGGTTCCCTCTTTGTCTTTACGTTGGTAAGTGTGGGCACCAAAGTAGTCACGTTGCGCTTGGATCAAGTTAGCAGGAAGGTCAGCTGAACGGTAGCTATCAAAGTAAGTAATAGCTGCTGAGAAGGTTGGCACTGGTACACCAGCTTGAACAGCAAGAGCTACGATATCACGCACTGCTTGTTGGTACTTAGCAGTAACATCCAAGAAGTACTCATCCAAGAGAAGGTTTGCAAGGTCTGCATCACGGTTGTAGGCATCTGTGATCTTTTGCAAGAAACGAGAACGGATGATACAGCCATCACGCCAGATAGAGGCGATGTCTGCAAATGGCAAGTTCCAGTTATTTTCTTTAGAAGCCACACGCAATTGGGCAAAGCCTTGTGCGTATGAGATAATTTTTGAGAAGTAAAGTGCTTGACGGATCTTTTCGATCAACTCAGCCTTGTCACCTTCAAATTTGAAGGCAGCTGGTTTTGGAAGAACCTTGCTAGCATGCACACGCTCTTCTTTGTATGTAGAGATGTAGCGAGCAAATACTGACTCAGTGATAAGTGACAATGGCACACCAAGGTCAAGTGATGATTGGCTAGTCCATTTACCTGTTCCCTTGTTGCCAGCAGCGTCAAGGATGTAATCTACGATTGGTCCATCTTGACCTTCATCGTCTTTACGGCTCAAGATATCAGCTGTGATTTCGATCAAGTAGCTGTCCAATTCACCCTTGTTCCACTCAGTAAAGATTGCAGCCATATCTTCTGCAGAAAGACCAAGCAAGTGTTGCATCAAGTCATAACTTTCTGCGATTAATTGCATGTCACCATACTCGATACCGTTGTGAACCATTTTCACATAGTGACCAGCTCCATCAGGACCGATGTAAGTCACACATGGTTTGCCATCTTCTGGTGCTTTAGCTGAGATTTCTTCAAGAACATCAGCAACCAATTCGTAGGCTTCTTTTTGTCCACCAGGCATGATAGAAGGACCTTCAAGGGCACCTTTTTCACCACCGGAAACCCCAGTACCGATAAAGTTGATCCCTGAGTTTGCCAATTCTTCATTACGACGGATGGTATCTTTGTAGAAAGTGTTTCCTCCGTCAATCAAGATATCTCCCTTGTCAAGGTGTGGAAGAAGGGCTTGGATAGTTGCGTCTGTACCAGGTCCAGCTTGAACCATGAGCATGATACGACGAGGTTTTTCGATTGAGTTTACAAAGCTTTCCACGTCATAGCTTGGCACAAAGTTCTTTTCAGGATGGCAAGCAATGACATCTTCTGTTTTTTCTTTACTACGGTTGTAAATGGCAACTGTATAGCCACGAGATTCGATATTTAGGGCAAGGTTACGACCCATTACGGCCATACCAACGACACCAAAGTTAGCTTTTGTCATGTGACACTCCTCTTGTTTAATATGTTTTATTTTATCATTTTTACCTATGAAAGGAAAGAATTTTGTAACGGTCGCTTAGTAGTCCAAGTCATCTGCATGACCAGAACCATTCCCTACAAAGTAACCAGTCTTACAGTTAAGGGTGAAGAGATAGGTTCCATCTGGTTTATAGAGGTTATAATAACCATTTCCGTTTACGATATTGACACGTTCTAGGATATATTGATTTCCAGTGATATAGCCACGAGCACGTGATGTTGCTAGGACTTGTTCCAATACACCATCCGCAAACGTCCAAGCAGGGTTGTTGCTATCGTCTACAGCTGATTGGTTGTACGGTACACGACTAGCACTTCTTTGAAGATTAACCCCATCGCCAGACAAACCACCATTCGTGTCTCTAGCTGGTGCCGTGTTGCTTGTTGAAGGTGTCGTACTACTTGCATTGCTTTCTGTAGCTGAACTTGAGCTTGCTTGACTCGTGCTAGAGCTCGAACTTGAGCTGGAAGCACTGGTTTGTTGACTCTTACCAAGACTAATGGCCTTATCCAAGAGTTTGTCTAGTTCTGTGTTACCTGTCTTGATTTCTGTAAACTTAGCATCTGCTTTGGCTTTCGCATTGGTATCCAAGACACCGTCAGTGATTGCTGGACTTTCAAAGAGGGCATTAACATCTTGAATGGCCTTGATTTGAGTTGCTAGGCTATCATATCTTGACTTAGCTAGTGTATATTCACGGCTACCTTCTAACTTATCTAGCAAGGTTTTCAGTTGGCTCAATTTATCAAACTGGCTGTTTTTCAGAGCTGTCTTATTGGCATCCGTATAGAAAGTATCATAGAGATCATTGAAGTCTTTCAAAGCTGTTTGTGTCCCTTGATCATCCGAAGAGGCTGCTTGAGAAGACTGGATTTCTTGGTTTGAACGAGATACTTGACGGTAGACATAATATGTTCCAGCAAGCACAAGGATTGCAGCTACTACAGAAGCAATGATGATGACACCTTTCTTCTTAGAGCCTGTTTCAGGTTCTGTTTGAGCCGAACGTGATAGAGGTGTATAGGTCGCCTCTTCTTGTTCCTCATTTATTTCCTTGGGCTCTGTTTCTGTTAAAACGAGAGGCTCTATTTCAGCACTTTCTTCATCTTGAAGTGGTGGGACAAACTGAGTAGTCTCTTCATTTTCTATCTCTTCAATAGATTCCTCAGCAACCATGTCTGAATCGTCTACCTGATCAGAAGGTTCACTTGATTCACGAACTTCTTGGATCATTTCCTCTAGGTTTTGAGTAGAAGCTAGCTCTTCTTTTTTAAACTGACGAGTTTCAAACTTGTCGGCTTCGATTTCTTCACGGTGCTGTTTGATGTATTTGTCTAAGATACTGTCCTCAGGCAATACTCCTGCTTCAACCTCTTCATTCTTACGAATGACTTGACCAACAGTCAAGTCTTTTGCTTCGTCAAAGTCGAATTGTGGTTCTTGATGTCCTTTTTTATGACGATCACGTCTTTTCTTACTCATGAGTTCACCTTTCTATTTTACCTCTTGGCGTTTGACACGCTGACCAAAGTATTGATACAAATCCACTTTTAAGGTCCCGTTATAGAGTTTTCGCTTTTTATCAGCTGGACTTCCGTACTTGCTTTCAAAAGCTTCGTCACTCGTCAGGATAAACTTACTCCACGTTTTCAGTGGTGCAAAGACTTGTCCCATCTCAGCATAGAGCTTGGTAACTCCTGCATCATCAGACAAGCGTTCCCCATATGGTGGATTGGAAATGATAACGCCATTAATCTTGTCTGTGCGCAAGTCCTGTACCCGCATTTGCTTAAAGGTGATATCACCTGCGACGCCTGCTGCTTGAGCATTTGCCTTGGCAATTTCCACCATGCGAGCATCTATATCACAGCCCATAATGTCCAGCTCAAGTTCACGATCAATTTTCTTAGCCGCCTCTGTGCGAACTTCCTGGATTAACCGATCGCTGACCCAGTTCCATTCCTCAAAAGCAAAGGAACGTCGAAGTCCTGGCGCCATCTTTCTAGCAATCATAGCCGCCTCGATACAGAATGTTCCTGACCCACAGGTCGGATCAATCAAGGGCTTGTCTGGATACCAGTTAGATAGTTGTAAAATGGCCGCTGCCATATTTTCCTTGATCGGCGCTCCACCCTTTTCCGTACGATAACCACGTTTAAAAAGGCTAGAACCTGTCGTGTCAATCATGACAGTTGCCACATCTTTCAGGATAGATACCTCAATCTTAAACTCGGGACCAGTTTCCATCAAGGGAACTCCTTCTGGACGGGCATAGTGTTTTTGTAATTTCTTCACAACAGCCTTCTTAGAGATAGCCTGAACACTGGGCTCGTTGTGGAGTTTAGACTTAACACATTTTGCCTTTGATATCGGGAAACGTGCTCCTAGCGGGAGATAGTTTTCCCAATCTAGAGCAAAAACGCCTTGAAAAAGCTCTTCAAAAGTCTTAGCTGGAAAGCTTCCGACTACAATCTTGATGCGATCCGCTGCACGAAGCCAAAGATTGGTCTCAATGATTGCCTTCACATCTCCTTGGAAGCGGACACGCCCATTTTCAACCTGGCAATCATAACCAAGGTCTCGCACCTCACGTCCAACGACAGCCTCGAGACCCGCCGCAGCAGTTGCGATTAAATTAAATTGTTCTTTCATTTCTAGTCTTGCAAGACCTTTCTCTTGTTCACTTTAAAAAATGAGGTTGAGAAAGATTTCTCAGCCCCAACCTATATGCAATTTTCTATAAGCCATGTTTTGTTCCAGAAGTGACTAGGACCACTTCCTTCGATAATCATCTGTCTACCGCTAACAGCATAAATCTGCTAGCAGTCAGAGTACTACGTTCGTTTCCGTGCACTCCATGCCCCGACCAAAATTTGGGTTGCTAGCTTGAGGGGTTTACCGCGTTCCACTCTCTCTGTTTCCAGAAAGACTCCGTCACTGTGGCACTTTCAAGCCTATTTTGACCTATCCGAAGACTTAGCCATTTCGACTGCCGTAACGATTTCTCGTCCCTAGGCTTATGGATTCGCCTAGCACAAACACTACAGGCATCACAGCCTGTGCTAGCATGGACTTTCCTCATGAAAAGAGATCCTCTTCACGCGATTATCCAAAAATTGCACTCATTCCTTAGTCAATTATAAATCTTGGTTGTCTAAGATTTGCTTACCAAATACTTCTTTTTCGAGACGATTTAAGCGTTTCAAAATATCAAAATTTGTCATTGAAGTAGAAGCCGTTACTTCAATAGAGTCTGGTTGAGTTGGCGCTACCTGTGGTTTATGAGATAATTCTTCCTTCAAATCAGCAATCTCTTGACGAAGGGATTTGACCAAAGCTGCGTAGGTTTCATAATCCTTAATCACATCGTCTAGGAATTCATCGACCTCTGCTTTGCTATATCCACGTACTTCACGTCCAAATTCTTGTTCAAAAATATCTTTCGCTGAAAATATAATACTTGCCATGTCTCTCTCCATTCTGGGTTGCTAGTATTATTATATAAAAAAAGACAAGTAAAAATCAAGGTCAAAGGCTTACTTTTCAGAAAAATTTTCTACTATTTCATTCAAGTCCTCAAATGTTAATCTTCTTGTAACATAGTCCGCTTGATTTTTCATCATTTGGTAAAAATATCGTAACTTGGTTTCGTTTTCTTCGTCGTAAAAAAGATAACAAGTATCTGTATTTTCCAGCAGAAATTTTTGATAATCGCGTAATTGTCCCTTGTGCTCATATTGTGGATAGGCGTATTTGACAAAATCAACCTGCTTGAACTCACTCAATTTCGCTTGATTTGCTTCATTCCAATTACTGCCATGGGTTTCAAAATCAAAAATGGTCGCCAGTTGAAATCCATAGTCTGCTTTCATGTCTTTCGCCACCTGAAGCGCCCAGTACTCAAAGCCCAAGGTCCCTGTAAAGACAAGCCAGGTCACCCCATCCTCTGCTAGACGTTCCAAGTCTCTCCGAATAGCTGTTTTGATAATATCAACTCGAATATCCTTGTCATTAAAGAGACCAAGGTCGAAGGCTGAATAGCCTAAAATCAAGGCTGATGTCATTTTTAACCCTTTCTTTGTAAATTTATGATATAATAGAGTGATGTTATTGTACCAATAAGGAGAATTATGGTCAACTATCCACATAAAATTTCATCTCAAAAGAGGCAAGCACCCCTGTCACAAACTAAAAATTTCGCAAATCGGGGAATGTCTTTTGAAAAGATGATCAATGCTACGAACGACTACTATTTGTCGCATGGGTTAGCTGTTATTCACAAGAAACCGACTCCCATCCAAATTGTACGTGTTGATTATCCCCAACGAAGTCGTGCCAAGATTGTTGAAGCCTACTTTAGACAAGCCTCAACTACTGACTATTCAGGGGTTTATGATGGATACTACATCGACTTTGAAGCAAAGGAAACCAGGCAAAAACATGCGATACCGATGAAGAATTTTCATCCCCATCAGATCCAGCATATGGAACAAGTCCTTGCCCAGCAAGGAATCTGCTTTGTACTCCTTCACTTTTCTTCTCAGCAAGAAACCTACTTATTACCGGCTATTGACCTCATCCGTTTCTATCATCAAGATAAGGGACAGAAGTCAATGCCACTTGGATATATTCGAGAAAATGGATATAGGATTGAGCCTGGTGCCTTTCCTCAAATTCCCTACCTCGACATTATCAAAGAACATTTACTAGGTGGTAAAACAAGATGAACAAACAAACTTTTCTGCGAATAGCTAAGTATGTCAGCATCAGTCTCTTAACTGTATTTATCGCAGCTGTAATGCTTGGTGGAGGTCTCTTCCTCTACTATGTTAGCAAGGCTCCAGAACTTTCTGAAAGTAAACTAGTTGCTACAACGTCAAGTAAGATCTATGATAGCAATGACGAGCTTATTGCTGATCTTGGATCGGAACGTCGAGTCAATGCCCAAGCAAACGAAATACCGACCGATTTGGTCAACGCTATTGTTTCGATTGAGGACCATCGCTTCTTTAATCACCGAGGAATCGACACGATCCGTATCCTAGGTGCTACCCTCCGAAACCTTCGTGGTGGTGGAGGTCTGCAAGGAGCTTCCACCTTGACACAGCAGTTGATCAAGTTAACCTATTTCTCTACGTCAACTTCTGATCAAACTCTTTCTCGTAAGGCCCAGGAAGCTTGGTTAGCCGTTCAGCTAGAACAAAAAGCGACTAAACAAGAGATCTTGACCTACTACATCAACAAGGTTTACATGTCAAACGGGAACTACGGAATGCAGACAGCTGCCCAAAGTTACTATGGCAAGGATCTCAAAGATCTAAGTATTCCTCAATTGGCTCTCCTTGCTGGTATGCCTCAGGCTCCAAACCAGTATGATCCATACTCGCATCCAGAAGCTGCTCAAGAACGTCGTAATCTCGTCCTCTCTGAGATGAAGGGGCAAGGTTACATTTCAGCTGAGCAATATGAAAAAGCGATTAATACTCCGATTACAGATGGACTTCAAAGTCTAAAATCAGCTAATAGTTATCCTCCATACATGGACAACTATCTCAAAGAGGTAATCGATCAAGTCGAACAAGAAACAGGCTACAACCTCTTAACGACTGGTATGGACGTCTACACCAACGTTGATCCTAAAGTTCAACAACATCTCTGGGATATCTACAATACCGACGAGTATGTCAACTATCCAGATGATGAAATGCAAGTAGCTTCAACGATTGTGGATGTGACAAATGGGAAAGTCATTGCTCAGTTAGGTTCTCGTCACCAATCAAGCAATGTTTCCTTCGGAATCAACCAAGCTGTGGAAACCAACCGTGACTGGGGTTCTACCATGAAGCCAATCACAGACTATGCTCCTGCCTTGGAGTATGACATCTACGACTCAACTGCTTCGATTGTACATGATGTTCCATACAACTATCCTGGAACAGATACCCCTGTTTACAACTGGGATAGAAGTTATTTTGGAAATATCACCATCCAATATGCGCTCCAACAATCACGGAACGTTACAGCCGTAGAAACCTTGAACAAAGTCGGTTTGGATAGAGCCAAGACCTTCCTGAATGGAATCGGTATTGACTATCCAGATATGCACTATGCCAACGCGATTTCAAGTAATACGACTGAGTCAAACAAAAAGTACGGAGCAAGTAGTGAGAAAATGGCTGCTGCTTACGCTGCTTTTGCTAACGGTGGTATCTACCATAAACCAATGTATATCAACAAAATCGTCTTTAGCGATGGTAGCTCAAAAGAATACGCTGATCCTGGTACTCGTGCCATGAAAGAGACGACCGCCTATATGATGACAGAAATGATGAAGACTGTCTTGGCATACGGAACGGGTCGTGGTGCTTATCTCCCTTGGCTACCTCAAGCTGGTAAGACTGGTACATCAAACTATACAGATGATGAAATTGAAAACTACATCAAAAATACTGGTTATGTAGCCCCAGACGAAATGTTTGTTGGTTATACTCGCAAATATTCAATGGCTGTATGGACAGGTTACTCAAACCGCCTGACTCCTATCGTTGGTGATGGCTTCTATGTTGCTGCTAAGGTTTACCGTTCAATGATGACTTATCTGTCTGAGGATAACAACCCTGGCGACTGGACTATGCCAGAAGGCCTCTATCGAAGTGGTGAGTTCGTCTTTAAAAACAGTGCTCGTTCTGCATGGACTGCCCCTGCTCCGCAACAGGCCCCAACACCTGAAAGTTCGAGCTCGACATCAGAAAGTTCAACTTCACAGTCAAGCTCAACTACTCCAAGCACGAATAATAGTGCAAACAATAATACCAATAACCAGCAACCAAATACAACGCCTGGTCAACAAAACCAGAACCAAAATCAGAATCCTCAACCAGCACAACCATAACATTTATCACCCAGAAAAATCTGGGTGATTTTTTCATAGCACTATTGCATCTATCTGCTTAACAAAAGCCTGAGAAGACATCTTCTCAGGCTTTTTCTGTACTATAAACCTCATTGGGAAAGATAGGAAACGGATTTCGTAATCTTGTTAAGAGGTTTTACTAAATACTAGTCTTTCTTTGTTTTTGCTACAAAGAGAGCAGATAGGGCTAGGCTAACACCTGCTAGGAAGAGGGCTGTGTCAGATTGACTCTCACCTGTTGCTGGCAAGCTTTGTTCAGCTATTTCTTGTCTAGCAATTTCTTGTTTATGATCTGGAGTCTTACCTTGATCAGAAACTAGAGTGCTAAGTTTAAACTCTGGTTTCTCTACTGTCGGTGCTGCCTGGTCGCCTACTGTTGATAAGGGACCTGTGTAAGCTGGGAGCTCATGTTTCAAGGCCATAACGGAGTTGACTCCGCCCTGAAACTCAGGTTTCTCTACTGTTGGAGCAGCTTGATCACCTACTGTTGCTAGCGGGCCTGTGTATTCTGGCAATTCATGCACTAGAGCCATCACTGCATTGACACCACCCTTGAACTCAGGTTTCTCTACTGTTGGAGCAGCTTGGTCACCTACTGTCGCTACTGGGCCTGTGTACTCTGGAAGCTCATGTACCAAGGCTTCAACTGCATTGACACCACCTGTGAATTCAGGAACCTCAAGAACAGGTGCTGGTTCTTCACCCTTGCTTGATTGGATCGGTTCTTCTGTCAATTCTTGATGGAAGCTTGCCAATTCATAAAACTCAGCCTTGCCGCCTTCCCAGACTAATTTGACGTCTAGAAGAGAGCCGCCATTTCGGATAGCAAAAGTTTGGAGACTAGATGTAATGGCACCGAGGTCTGTCCAACTGTCTTGACCATCCTTGAGTGTTCTAGCAAGAACACGTGCCTTAGCTCCTTCAGGAAGACTGGAAACGAGACGAAGGTGGTTGGCATTGGTTGGCTCAGACAAGTGATACACCAATTCGCCCTTGTCTTTTTCAGACTTGTAGCTGGTTAAGACTTTTCCGTCTACAAGATTATTATAAAGGTTGCCCTGGCTTTCTCCACTACTTCCTTCTACTGTTGGATCATTGATTGGTTTGACAAATTCACCATCGTTGATGACCAATTCTGTAAAGCCTACAAAACGGGCATCATAGTCTGCTGTATAGAGGACACGGAGATAGTTAGCTTTAACTGGTGTCGTCAATTCACCCTCGATGTAGCGATTTCCTGGCATCTTAGAATCATGTGTCCAACCATCTGTCAATGAATCATCGTGTGTGCTATTGGCCACACCATCTCCTACTGTCACGACATCTGTCCAAGTTTTACCGTCTTGGCTGACTTGGATCTTACCATCACGAAGATAGTTTTGAGTTCCGTCTTGGATGTAGGCTCTGATCTTCTTGATGGTACGTTCGCTACCGAGTTTCAAGGTTACATGGCCATCTTTATGGGCGTAGTCTGAAAACTCAACGAAGTTGTTATAAACACCGTCAAATAGTTGATCTAGGTTGTTCAGCTTACGAACATCATTGCTTCCGTATGTTGGATGAATGCCCATTGTTGTAGATTCTAGTTTGGTTGGTTGCACTTCTTTGGTTGTCACAAGGAGAGAAGTCGCTGTAATAGCTTGCTCCTGATCTGTTTTGTTGACCAAACGCACATAACGTATTAAGTGGCTTGCTGCAGATCTATCAGTCAACTGGCTAGCTGGCATCCATTCTTGCGCATTTGCAGAATACTCCAGGCTAAGAGCTGGGTTGGCTTGACCTTGGAGCTGGATGCTCTTGACCTGATGGATACGGTCAAGTTTCATACCTAGATAGCTATGAGCAGGAAGTTTGGTTCCAGCTGGAATTTGAAGCTCGTAACTGCCCAAGCTATCCACTACTGGTGTTTCCTTCAAGGCGTCGACGTTGGTGTCTGTTAACTCACTGTTTCCAGAGCGTGTCTCAACAGAGAAGTCCTGGATACGCCACCAGAGGTCAAGGGCCTTGGTATTGCGTACTCGGATGTAGCGAGTATTGATTGCTCTGGTCACTTCCTTGGTTTGTTCTCCTGATAGGCGATCCAACTCTTGCCATGCAGTTCCATCTGTAGAGTACTCAAGTACACCTGCAGCAAGCTTATCACCCGTTCCTTGGCGAAGTCGTACTTTAGTGACTGACTTGACTTCACCGAGGTCAAGTTGTGCCCAAGCATCTACTGGTGTCGTATTGCTACCGTCAGCATTTGCCATCATGGCTTCTGTATTGTCCTTGCCATCAGTGATTTGACGAGCTGAGGTATTTAGTTTGTAAACTAAGTTTGAGCTTAGACTAACTGTCGTTGCTTGTTGGCTACGAGCTTTTTCAACTGGACGGTTGACTGCAATTTCCTGAACTGCAAACCAAGTATTCTCACGGTCTGCTGTCGCAATCATGCGAACTGCCTTGGCCTTGATATTGAGATTTTCAAACTTAAGAAGGGATTCATTTCCGACATAGCTTGGCTCTTTCAAGGTTACCCAGTTGTCATTTTCATCTTGATACTGCACTTCTGCCTTACTAAAGGTATCACGTGGATTTGCCTGCGTTCCCATTGCAAAGGTCAAGGTTTGAATCGCTACTGGTTTGTTGAACTTCATACCAATATAATCACCTGTCTTGATGCTATTTGGTGATTTAATAATCGCATGAGTTGCCAAATCGCCATCCGTTACTTCTGCCAAACCACCTTCTACCCCTGTTCGATTGGTGATAAAGGTGCTGATGATTTGGTCTGGATGCAAGACTTTTTGAACTTCAGACGCTAGAACTTCTTTCAGGGATAGGATAAATGGACGAATATGTTGAACACCCAATTCAGCTTTTTCCATATGGTCTACATAATGGAAGGTGTGAGTTTGAGACTGTTCGTACAATTTCAAACCTTTATAGTAGCTATCCCAAAGTTTGGCTGCATCGTTTGTAGCCATGGCTTCAGTTCCTGTAAGGAAGGCATCAAGAGCATTCATTTGGTCGATTGCATTATCCAACCAATAGTGGATTTGGGCAACCATTTTTTTATCGCCTGATGCTTTATAGAGTTCGGCTGCTTCTTTAATCTTGGCAAATTCTGCACGCAAGGCTGTACGTTCAGCAGTCACATCCTGACCTGCTTTAAGCTTGGTCATAAAGTCTGTTAATTTTGGAGCCAAGTCTACCGATTCTTCTAGTTTGACGACACGATTATCCATGTTTTGGTTGATCATGTGCTTACCAAGTTCACGGAAGGCTGCTGATACCTTGCTATCTTCAAAATGACCATTTTCTACAAAGTTGAAGGCAATATCATTGATTTTCTTAGCTTCTTCTTCTGATTTCCACTGTTTCCATGAGTATTGAGCTCCTGAAAAGAGGGCAATCTTAGATGGTTCAGACTGTTGCATTGGGTTCAACATGATACCAGACAGCAAGCTTGGATCCACATTTGGATGAAGGAATTTCTCACCACCACCTAGAATCAAGTGTTGTTTAGAGTTATCTGTTACAGGCCAGTTAATCCAAAGTGAAACGGGGCGATAGGTCTTGCCACCTGCGGATAGATTGTTCTTGAGAGTTGAAAGGAAGCTTTCAGAGACTTCGCCCCAAATCTTACCACCCGTCAAGGTCATGGATGTTGAACTTGGGAGATTTTCATTGAGGGATTTCAACTCATCCTCACGTCCATTACCCCAATACTGTCCAGGAACAAAGATCATTTCTTTACGAAGACCACTGTAAGTTCCCTGCATCTCAGTCAACCACTTGGTCATATCTTGCATCAAGCGGTTATAGCTATTGTAGCCTCCGACTGGGCTTGGAGCATCATCTGCAAGGATACCAAATTCGCGGACACCCACTTTCATCAACTGGGTAAATTTAGCCTTGATGGTTGCCAAATCTTCTTGGTAATGCGCTTCATTGCCAAAGCGGATGCGGTTGTTCATGAATGGATGGATAGTCCAGACATAGCGTGTTTTACTTTGATTTCCGACGCGAGCTAGTTCACGGATTTCAGCTAGTTTTTCTTCTGGATAGAGTTCACGCCATTTCTTGTTGTGGTATGGATCGTCTTTTGGTGCAAAGAAGTATTGGTTCAATTTCAAATCGCCACCAAAACGCATGAGTTCTGCACGATCGGCATTCGACCATGGGTTTCCATAGTATCCTTCGATGAAACCACGGTTCTTGAGCTCTGCGTAATCTTCTACTGTCACATTGCGAAGGACTGGCACTTGGCTTTCCTTGAGCATGTGTTTCAAGGTTGTCAAACCATAGAAGACTGCATCTGTGTCTTTTCCGACGATGGAAATCGAGTTATCCTTGATGCTCAAGACATAGGCGTCAATCTTGTCAAAGAGACCTGCTGAAACCTTGGACAAGTTTTGTTCTGCTTGTGAACCTTGTCCATGCATTCCAAGATAGATGTTGGTTGCGCCAGCGATTGCTGCCTTACCAGTTGTATAAGATACTTGATTGTCCTGCAAGACACTCTTCAAGCGATTGCGAGTATAGATATCGAGTTGATCGCCCATAACCAGATTGACTTGCTTACGAAGGGCTGTGACTCCTTCTCCATAAGTCACTTTTTGTGGCGTTGGGAAGACCTTGTACTCTTTCTTGAGATAGTCTGCGCTCTTGCTGGCAGCTGCAATGCTGTCTTCGCTAGCTGGTTTACTTGCAGTAAATTGATCTGCCAATTCAACTGTTCCATCACCTGTTTGCTCTACTTTTGGTTTTTCTGGTGTAGTTGGTTTTTCTGGTTGACTTGGTGCAGGCGTTTCTTGCTCTTCTTTAACAGGTTTCAATAGATGAACTTCAGCTGCACTTGCAAAACCACCAACGCCTTCCAATACTTTCAACTCAATCTTGTTGGTATCTACCGCCGCAAATTTGACTGTTTTTTCTTGGGCGTTGTTGTCCCAGTTTCCTTCTGAAACCTTGACCATTTGGCCATCTTTTTGTGCGTAGATTTCGTAGCGCGTCACGACACCATTTCCACCACCTGGTCGTGGGAGATACGTCAAGCCATTGACTTTTTCTGCTTCTTTCAAGGTCATAGTAAGGGTGTATGGCGCAGTGTCACCAGTCCACTTAGTATGCCAGAAGGTATTTGGATCATTGTCAAAGGCCTTTTCAACAGCGCCTTCAGTCGCATTTCCTGGAAGCTGCTGACTGCTTGCGGTTGCTGTAATCTTATCATTTGAAATCAAACGAGGATTTACAAATGGTTTGTCTGACAACTCTGCGCTATGCAAGATTCCTTTGAAACCACCGATGCTTTCAAGCGGTAGAACCAAGCTATTGTGGGCAAAGCGAGGGTGGGCTGGATTTGCTATACGCTCAATCTTTTCACCATCCACATAGACTTCTGTAGATTGTGGTTTGGTCACGATAGAGATTTGATAACGTTTGTTCTTTTCAAGTTTTTTATTGAATTGGATATGGAACTGTTCAAACTGGTAAGCAAGATAGCCGTCTTTATCAGCTAGATAGATACGGTTATCCCCACTTGCTGAGAAGGTTTGTTCTCCGTCTCCAGTGACAGTTACATCAAACTTCAAGACGTGACTTGGACCAACATCACCAGCCAAGCCTTCGATACTGCTATCTTTCTCAAAAGCCAATCCCTGTTCGCTTGCCTTCACTTTCTTGCTTGCATAGTTCTTGACTGTTTCAGAATTGATGGTAAACAGGTCGCTTTGATCAATCTCTTTATCAGGATTTGACTGCGGCGCATAAGGACTGGTTGGTAGGGTGCGTTCTGCAAAGGTCGCAGCTGCACGGTCAGACCCCCAGGTGCGTTCTGCAGTGGTTTGCATGCTCTTGAAGAAACGTTTAAAGATGTCATAAGAGGTCAAACCTGTCTCATGAAGGTCGATATTGTCATTCCAAACTGCGTGCCCACCACCAAGGATACTTGGATGAGAAGCTGGTAGAAGTGGACCTCCACCTGTTCTAAAATCATTCGGTGTCCAGCTATTGTACTGACGTTCGTAGTTAGCATAGTCCCCGTAGGCTGCTTGACTATTGCTTCCACTTGGCACACTATAGGTCGGTACATCCGTGATATTGATAATCTTAGCTCCCTGAGCAATGGCTTCATTTGGTCGTTGCCATCCGATACTCCAGATATCAACTTCTACTCCGTTCCAATCAACAGGGGTGTTCCCTCGTTTCGCACTGAGCGAACCCCAGATACGAGGGGTATAGCCTTTAGACTTGATATATTGGGTCAAATCATTGACATAGCGGCGATAGCTTTCGCGGCTACCATAGTATTCATCCGTTCCGATATGAACAGTAGATACGCCATGAAGCGGTGCATCTGGACCATCGAGGAGTTTGTCATAAACTGATTTGACAAAAGCTAGCGTTTCATCGTATTTATTATCTAGGTCGAGCATTGCAACACGTTCAACATTGTGTTTGCCAGCATAATCACTCAAACTACCTTGATACATGAGGTCTGGGCGGACTTTGACAAATGATAGTGCATGACCTGGTGTGTCAATTTCTGGCACTAGATTGATATGCAAGGCCTTGGCAAGTTTAATCAGATTTTGCATTTCTTCCTTGGTATAATGCTCATCTGAAGTCAATTTTTGATCATTCTTACCGACAATGTCTGTCTCCACACGGAAACCAGTCTTAGCGTGTTCAAGTACATACTTGAGTTGTTCTTCTGGACTTAAATTCTTACCTGCCAAGTGTTCCTTTAGGAAGATATAGTTATCGTTGAGGTGCAACTGCAAGTCGTTCATCTTGTAGTAAGCCATGTTGAGCATGATGTCTACAAGAGTGTCATAAGGGATAAATTTACGACCTGTATCTAGCATAAAGCCACGGTGGCTGAAACTTGGGAAATCGCGAATTTCGCCATTTTGGAGGTTACTTTCTCCCATTTGAAGAAGAGTCCGAGTGGCGTAGAAGGCTCCTGTGTTTGTGGCAGCTTCGATGGTAATCACATCATCTTGGATAGTGATGCCATAGCCTTCCTTGCCATAACCTTTGTTTTCAACCTTTTTAAATTCGATTCGTTTTTGAGCTTGCTTGTCACCTGTTGCCAGTTCCAATCCACGGCTAGCAAGGTCTGACTGGTAGAAGGTTGCTGCCTGATCAAAGCCAGAATCACCTGTCGCAAGGACTGTATCTGAAGTGATAGAAGATTGGCCTTCTTTCCCATACCATTGTTGAACAGCTGGTGCTACTTTTGGTTTGACACCTACACCCTCGTTCTGATGTAGACCCTTGATGACTACTTCAAATTCCTTAGTGAAAGTATGACTGTCTCTGATTTGTTGGACCATGACCTTGACGCGTTGATCTGTTAGAGGTTTATGGATGTGATTTTGAAGGTCAATCACACCTTGCTTGTTGCTTCCGATAAGGCTAACTTTCCCTGGTAAAGTTGGTAAGACAAGAGACTGTCCATCTTCTGCTACTGTTAGTTCGGTTACTTGGCGGATATCCGTTACCTTACTTGTATCAGGAATATTCGAATAAGCTCGAATTTCTTGGATACCAACGTTTCTCCAGTTCATTGTACCAGCTTGGTAGTCGTTAATTTCTAACTTAAGATACTTAGCTTTGATACTTTCAGCTAGGTCAACTTTCTCATCTAAAACAGGTTCTCCAGTCTTGGTATGAGCGAGTTTCCATTGTTTTTCTCCGTTAGCGCCCACGTCTTCTTGGCCTGCGTAATAGAGACTCCAAGATTTGATATTAGGGTCATTTTGCCCATTACGAAGACGACGATCCCAGTCAATTTCTACATGCTTGATGAGGGTAGTTTTTGGAAGAGTTAATTCAAAAGTTGGTTTTACTGCATCTCTATCTGTAGCCCAACGGGTATTGTCATCTCCATCGATAGCCTTATCTGCAGTAAAGTTGGTACCAGTCTCATGGTTGCTCGCCTGAGCAGTAGCACCCTCGAGATGGTTGACATCTTCTCTATCTTCGATTGTCTTTTCAGCTGGTTTTACTGCTGGTGTAGTGGTTTCAGCTGGTTTATTGTCTGCCTTTGGTGTTTCAACCGGTTTCAGCGTTTCTGCTGGCTTGGGACTTGCAGGACTTGTCTCTGGTTTTGCCTCTTCACTTGCTGCAAGATTGGTTCCCTCATCTGTCGCTGGAGTTTCTTCATGACTTGCTTCTGTTGCAGCTTCTGCATCCGCCTTTTCAAGCGCAGCGACTAAATCATCTGGTAACTTATCCAGAGCTTGAACATGAGTGATACTTCCCTCTGCCTCTGAAGGTGTTGCTGTTTCTGCCGCCTGAACCATATTGGCGCCAAAGATACTAGCACCAATCATAACGGAGGCTGCACCGATTGCAAATTTTCTTATACTATAGTGACAGCGTTTCTCAAAAAAATGTCTATCCATCTTTCTCCTATTCCTTTCATCCGCATACATGAGTAAGCGGTATCATTTCTCCTTTGAAAAAGGAGAGAACCAAGAGGTCCTCTCCGGCTGTTTGTTCTTTTTGATTCGAGTTGCTTTGAACTGCTAAAATCAAATCTCATTACTCTTCTTTACGTTTTGTCGCAAGGACTGCAGCAGATAAAGCGATGCTCACACTTGCCAAGAAGAGGGCTGCTTCTGAACCATGTTCTCCTGTAGCAGGAAGTTTCTCTTCTTTATCTTCCAGAGTTTTGGCATCAGCTACTGGGCTTAGAGTGAGCGGGTACTCAGGTTTTTCAACTGTTGGAGCTGCTTGATCTCCAGCAGTAGCCAATACACCTGTGTAGGCTGGTTTCTCGTTTACCAAGGCTTGAACCGCATTGACGCCACCTTTGAACTCAGGGACTTCATTTGCAGCCGCTAGGACCGCATTGGCTCCACCTTTGTATTCTGGTAATTCGTGAACCAAGGCTTCAACCGCATTAACGCCGCCCTTGAACTCAGGGACTTCATGTACAGCTGCTTCTGTTGCATTGACGCCGCCTTTGAACTCAGGTACATCAAGAACTGGTGGTTGTTCTTCTCCCTTGCTACTTGTTGGAGCGTCTGGTTTCGTAGCAGAATCTTTTAATTGGTTGAGATAGTCTGCGAAGTAGGCAACCATTCTTTCCGTCAAGAGATGGTTATCCGTCGCATATTTCATGCTTGCCTGAACGCTAGCTACTTCCTCTTGATTGTCTTTGTCTGTTAATTTCTGCGCCTTAGCCAAAGCTGCTTCATAGCCTGACAAGTCAAGAGGTGTCTCTGCTACTTGTGGACGGGTAAAGATAAGTTCCGCTGCAGATTGGTATTTATCGCCACCATCTCCGTAAGTCTTGGTACCAGTAAGGACGATTTTCTTAGCCTTGATTGTCTTGCCAAAGTCAATGTCTTTTGGCTTGTTGTTATTTGGCCAATCTGTCACTGTGAAGGTATGTTCCTTACCAGACTCATCTGTGACAACCAGTTTCACATCACGCAAGTTTCCATTTGAATCAGAGGCACGTGGAACATAACGAAGGCCTGTGATTTCAGTTGGTTCTTTCAAGACCATGGTTGCAGGCTTGCCTACATCTCCTCCATTCCAAGATGTATGCCATAGACTAGACACATTACCATCAAAGGCATTCTCAAGACCTTCACCTGGTTGAGCTGGCGCATCCAAACTTTCAAAGTCTTCTGCTACCAAGGCTGTCTTCTTCTGAACTAAAGCATTCTTCAAAGCTTCAATCTTGGCAATCTCTGCACGCGCTTCTTCCACGCTAATGTCATCATCTGCCTGACTGAGGTTAAAGACCGCCTCTTTCAAAGCATCCATAGACTCTTTCGTGTAGTTAGTCATGGCAACCGTTGGCAAGTAGTTCTTGAGAGCATTTTCTGTCAGCATCTTACCTGTTAGGGTAATTTCTTCGATTTGAAGATTATCCATCATGAAGTCGTTATAACCACGGAAGTTGGCATTTCCGCCAGCATCTCCATGAGTATTGCTTGCGTTTCCAGTTGAGTAGATACCTACCCAAGTATCGCCTGTTTCTGCACCTGTCACGAGGAAGGTTACTTTCTTGGCTTTCTTAGAATCTGTCCAAGTATTTGGCAATTCATGCATTTCCAAGTTGCTTGCTTGACTACCACGACGACCTGACTGGAATTCTCCCTTACCGACTACAAAGGCATAGGTATTGTCTGATCCTGCTTCGTATTCAAAGGTTACACGGTAGGTCTTACCTGCCTCAAAGCGGAAGTTTTGTGGGATAGTTTGGTAAACCAAGTTACGACGGCTCACTAGCCCATTGGTCTTCAATGACCAATTTCCTTCGATAACATCATCAACTTTCTTACCGTTCCAACCACGCTGTGTATATGGATCGTGTTTTTCAGACAAGTGAGTGCGGTTGTCTTCGACACCTTCGACACCACCTACTACAAATGGGAAGATACCTTGAGCTACATTTTCAAAGTCTTGTTTGAAGGTTCCTTGACCTGTATCATGCTTGTCTCCGTACATGCTTGAATTGTTTTCAAAGGTACGAATTTCATCAAAGTATGTTGCTTCATCACCAGCTTCACGACTCAATGTCAAAGTAACATTTGATACGTCAGATCCAGTTGTAAAGAAGGCGTACATATTTTGGAAGTAACTTGTATCATCAACCGTAGCATTTTCACGACGATTGTTATGAGCATAAGCTTTGATATAGTTGAGAGCGAGAGACTTATTGGTATAAGTAGTCACTTCTTTTTCGCCAGTATTCACTGTGATACTTGCCTTAGCATTACTACGGTTATCAACACCGACATAAACCGCATACTTGGTATTTGGTTTCAAGCCAGTCAGTTTCTGAGTAAGGCTGACCTTGCTCTTATTGCCTTGGATACGAAGCATTTCATTTGCGCCCTGTGATTTGACAATTTCTGCCTTAGAAGCATCACCAGAAATGGTCCAATGTTTCAAGGTTCCGCTGTTAAATCCTTGGTCATAGATATGCATGCCTTCGCTCCATGACATTTCAGGATTGGTTTGTTTTGAACGGTAGAGAACGTATGGTTGATTTGCTAGAAGGTCTAGGGTAATCTTACCATCTGTTACAGTTAGTTCTTGCTCTTCTGTCTTACCTTGGTCAGTTAGCTTGTAGAGGTAAACCTTGCTATTTGCCCAATCGCTTGGAAGTGTCCAAGTTGTTGCACCAGCTTGCGTATTGAAGTAGTACATTTTTTCCTTATCAGTAGGAAGTTTCTTACCATTTGCATCCCAGTTCCAAGGAGTCAAGTAAGCTGAACCATCTTGGATGACACGTCCGTTGAGCGTTACTGTACGCTCACGGTATTGCGGGCTATTGACATCGTTTGACTTACGAGTCACAACTACTTTATTGTTATCCGCATCTACCAACTCCACTCGCATTTCTGGAGTCCATTTATAGGTGCTACCGTTATCGGTCATGGTAACTGGTGTACCATTTTCCCATTTACTTACAGTGAAGTGTTGGAAGTACTTAGTCATGACATCATGGGCAAATAAGTTGGTTACATAGCCATTGTAGTCGCTTCGTCCTTGCCAGCCTTCAAAGTCTTTCATGCTGTAGCCACCTAGAAGTGGGTAGTTGGCTGCGCCACCGTAACTTCTGTAGTCCCCAACCCAAGAATCTTTTTGGTGGTTGCGGATAAAGCGGGTGATAGCACTGTTGATACCTTTATTAGTGTAGCCACCATAGGTCAAGTCAGCTGCCCAGTGTTGGAAGGTAGAGTCGTATTCACCACCATGCCCCCACTCAATCGCAAAACGCCAGCCTTGTTTGTTGATTTCTTTAGCAAGAACGTGGGTAGCCCAGGCACCGTTATCACCTGATTGACCATTGCCCCATACGTCCACATAGATAAAGTCGAGACCATCACCAAGTTTTTTCTTCAAGTCTTCCCAGCGAGCCAAGCGTCCATGTGCTAGGTCATAAGCAGCATCAATGTTGATACCTTGGTCTAGCCAGTTCCAGCCGTAGCTGTAGCTGCCATCTGGATTCTTACGAAGAATATTTTCGTTAAAGTATTTAGATTCAGGATAAGTCTCAGAAGCGTTCACGTGGATACCTAGATATGCTCCATATTTCTTCGCTTTTTCGATCAAGGCCTTGAAGTCTTCAACACCACCAATACGTTTACCAATATCAGCATAGTTCAAGTGACCAGAGTCGTGACCTTCACTACCATAACCTTTAAGGAGAACCCCCTGTCCAAGACCATCTGTGTGGAGATTGATCTTCTTGATACCATCCAAGGTCATGAGGAATGGGTTTTGGGCTTGTGAACCAAAGTTCATCGCGATACGATAAGCAGTGATATCCTTAACTTTTTCCCAACCTTGAGGGTTGTTCATGATGCTACGATAAGCAATGGCACCATCTTGCCAGTCGACTTTGTTGTCAGCATTGGCATCTTCGGTGATAACAACCTTGGCACTTGGAAGTTCCTTAGTGTATTCTGGGAAAACAATGCCCTTATAAGCTTTTTCCCATTGCCACTCAGAGCTATGAATTCCGACATAGTTGGCATTTCCGACTGTTTCTTTATAAGCTGTCAAACGAGTCCAGTCATTAGAGCCACCACCGTAGCTATTTTGAGAGTTGCTCCAAACACCTGCAGCAAGCTTATCTGTAGAAACAAATCCATACATGTAGCCCTTAGCCAAGTCCTTCATTGGATTGGTTACATCGATATGATCATCTCCGCTGACATGGGTATTGTTTGACATGGTTGCCCCATCAAACTTAGCCCCAGCTTGATCACTAGAAACAGAGACTAAAGCGTTCCCGAGGAAACTAATCGTAGAAAGCAATTTTCTTTCATCATCAATCTTTTGACCTGGAGTAACTTGATTGTGGTTGACAATCTTAGTCACATCAAAGTGCAACTGGTTATCTACAACTTGCAGACGGACCGTCATTTCTGCATTGATGAAGTTAGCATCATCACGAAGTTTCATCAAATACTCGGCAGTTGTGTCATTGATTTTTTTGTAAGTAACTTCGGGTGTCACTTCGTGTTTGTTGATAAAGACTCTATTGAATTGTTGAACTTGCCCTGGTAAAGTATGACCATTCAAGCTGTATTCTTTCACACGAGGAAAGGCTTGGTCAATCACTGCCTTGAGGACCTTAGACTGGATCGTATCATAAGTCACCTTGCTGTCGTCAACGGCCGGACCTGTTTCTTTCTGGGCAGGAGTATCATCCGCTTTTACGCCTTCTTGATTGTCTGTTTTAACGCTGACAACTGTGCGGTCATTGCTATAGGAACCAGCTTTTAGGACGATTTTCTTCTCATTTTTGAGAGTTTCATTAACAGCTGCTGGCAAAGTGACCGTATCAAAGAGTTTCTCATCATTATTCGTTGCATTGAGTTGTCCATCTGACTTGAGGTTAATTGATAGGTGGTTAATTGATCCTGTCTCAGGCGCTGCTACACGTCCCCCCTTATACCAGGTGCTATCGGTTGGAGATTTATACTCCCAGAACCAGCCGTCCTTGTCATAACCAACAAAAACATTGTTCTTGGTATCTTTAAATTTCAAGAAGACACCAAAGCGTGATTTGCCTTTTTCAGAATCATCTTTGAAGGTTAAATCAACAGTCGCATTTCCATTAGCATCAACTGTCAATCCTTGTTTTTCAAACAAGGCTGGTTTATCGCCATTGTCGTTCTGTGCAGTTGAAGACAATTGATTGTAGCGAACACCTTTTTCTTCACGAATAGTGACGGTTCCTTGTTGCTCTTTATTCGCTACTGTTTGCCATTCAGGAGTTACTGTCTTAGGTGTTTCAGGTTTCGCAGTTGCAGGTTTATTCTCTTTTGGTTTTTCTTCAGCCGGTTTTTCTTTCTCTTCCAAGTCTGCTGGTTTCACACTTGAAATTCCCTGCATGTGGTCTTGAATCCATTTTAGTTGAGCTGGTGAGAAGAGAATGCCTCCGCTCCGTTTTCCAACTACACCATTTTGGTGTACACCGACTAGTTTGCCTTCTGTATCAAAGATACCGCCGCCACTAGCACCCGGTTTTCCTCCTTGGTAACCAATCCCTTGGACACCTTCTCCGTATGGTTCCGCAAAATCAACTGTAGTATTGACAATCGGATTCAATTTCCCTTCTGGATAACCAAAGACATGGAGTTTATCTCCAATTTTCTTAACAACTGGCTTTTTAGTTACTTCAACAGGCGTATTTTCTAGAACTGTACGCAATCTCACAAGGGCCAAATCATTTTTGAAGCCCTTCAGGTAGCCTTCACGATCCCAATGAATGATATCTTTCTTACTAAACTTGACATCTGGCAATCCTGGATAAGAGATGCTATAGATATCTCCATCCCCTTGGTCATTATCCACAACCTTACGGATATTGCCATCTTGGCTGTCCTTGATAAAGTTATGAGAAACCGTCAAGACAAGGTCTTTTGCAACGACAATACCGCTACCTTCTCCTGATGGCGTCTTAATCTTAACAGTCGCGCCATAGTTTAATTCCCCATTGGTAGTCTTAGCCACATCTTCTGGGACGAGCTTCCCTGTATCTTGGGCCAATTGATCCTTGTCAACTTCGCGCCCATTGTCTTCGGCTTTCTCCAACTTATCTTCTAATTCTTTTGGCAGATTGCTTGACTTTTCAGACTTTTCTTTTTCTTGAGCCAACAACTCTTCTTCTGTTTGTGGGCCTTCAGTAGTTTCAGCTGAACCAGGATTCTGAGCGGCAGCTTCCTTGTCAAAATCGTGCCCCTCATCACTAGCCTTCTTATCCAAATCAGCTAGTTCACTCGGCAAATTATCTGTTGAACCAACTCTTGCTTGATCAGCTAATACTGGGCTAGCTGCGAAGAAAGTCGCTCCAATCATCACCGAAGCTACTCCAAGCGTAAACTTACGAATACTGAACTTACAGCGTTTTTCAAAAAATCGTTTATCCATGAACTCCTAAATCCTTTCATTTTCCAGTAAGCGTTTACATTTCTTTTTTAAAAAATACTCCTTTCTCTGAAAGTGCTCTGCTTAACTGTTATAAATAAAAATTAATTGTACTTTTAATATAACAAATAAAAAGGCAGAAAGCAATAGGAAATAGGTAAAATTCACTAAAATTTTCTCTTTTCTGAACAGTTCTAACGCTCAGAATTTTAAGAATCGCTTTACAGCTATAAAAAAATCCTATCTCTAATCATTCAGGGACTTATACCAAGATAAAAAAGGACTTAACCATCATGTCGATGGCTAAATCCTTCACTTTTTTAAAGTTATTTCACATGGTTTGCGAGTTCTTCTTGGGCCTTTTTATTTGACTCTTCTTTTTCTTTCAACCATTTTTCTTGAGCCTTTTGGTATTCGTCTGTTGTCACGGCTTTATCTTGTACTTCTAGATATTTGTACAAAAGGGCTTCACTCATACCCTTGTTACCAGAGTATGCAAATGGAAGTGTAAATGGCACCATCTTAGACAACATTGGACGACCAGTTTGAGAAGTTGTTGGGATGAGCAAGGCACTGTCTGTCAACCAAGCTTGGGCAGCAGCATATTTCTCATAACGTTTTGAAACATCAGTGGTTTCTTCACCAGCTTCCACAACCATTTTTTCGTAATCTTCTAAACCAACTTGCTTAGCGGCAGCGTTGTTTGTCCCAGAATCAAATCCTAGATATGTTTTCGTGTTTTCTCCTACAGAAGGCTTGATAATATCAAGATAAGTAGATGGATCGATATAGTCTGGAGACCAACCCACGTTATCTGAGATATCCCAGTCTTCTCCAGCCGCAGTTTCAGCGAAGTAGGTAATGTTTTGAACATCATCTTTTTGAAGCTGTTGGATATCGATAACCACATTATCTGATCCTAGATTTTCTTCAACTGACTGTTTAAAAGATTGAACACGTTGAACTTTTGTTGTATTGGTTTGATCTACAGGCATATCCAAGTGGATTGGGAATTTCACACCTTCCGCTTGAAGGGCCGCCTTAGCTTTAGCGAATTCTGCTTTGGCTTTGTCAGGATTGTAGAGTCCATCTTGGGCATCATCCAAGTTTACGTTGCTCCACTCATCTCCATAGGTCACCAATTTTTCTTTAACTAATTCCCCAAAGTTTTTCCCATCTGCCTGTACAAATGTAGGAGGAACAAATAAGTTACGAAGCAGTTTAGTAGCCCCGCTTGCACCATTTACTTGAGAAGCGTAGGCTGTTCTATCAAAACCAAATGCAATAGCTTGACGGAAGTCCTTATTCAAAAGGGCCTTCTTGGTTGATGCTTTTTCCTCATCTGTTGTCTTAGAAGTGTACTTATAAGACTGGCGATCGATATTTGTGCCTACTAAATAAGTAGTAGAATCTTGTTGGGTATAAACGATATTGTCTTTGAATGTTTTTTCAGTCTCTGAGTAACTAGCACTTGTTGGGAAGAGACGAGCCATTGTAAAGCTACCGTCTTTGAAAGCTTCAGTTGGCTTATTAGTATCTTGACCATCCCAGAAGGATAATTTCACTTTATCAAGATGGACATTGTCTTTGTCCCAATAGTTTGGATTCTTTTCGAACTCGACTGATGATTTGGCTACGATTGATTTGAGTAAGAATGGTCCATTATAGAGAATGCTGCTTGGGTCCGTACCTTTAGCAAAGTCATCCCCTTTAGAGTTCAAAAATTCTTCATTAACAGGAGCCAGAACACCCATTGTTGTCTTAGAATTCCAGAAACTTTCTGGCTTGTTCAATGTGTATTGAACGGTATAATCATCAAGAGCTTTGATTCCTACTTGAGAAAAATCTGTAATTTCTCCTTTGACGTAAGCATCCAATCCCTTGATAGATTCCTGAACCAGGTAAAGACCATCTGATTTCTTATCAGCAGCATACTTAAGACCAGTTACAAAGTCTTGAGCTTTAACTTCTGCATACTCCTCACCTTCAGATGTATACCATTTTGCATCCTTTCGGAGTGTATACGTGTAAGTCAATCCATCCTTAGATACAGACCAATCCTCAGCCATAGATGGTACAAAGTTCCCATAGCGGTCATTTTCAAGTAAGCCATCGATAACGTTACTAGTAATATTTGCTGTAGCTGCCTTACCAGTTGTCAAATAGTTTAGGTTATCAGGATCCGTTTCGTAAATGTATGAGAATGTTTTCTCACCTTTAGCATTTGAACTTGATCCAGAGCAGGCCGCAAGAGTTGCAGCTGCCAATAACGTCACACCCGCAAGGGCAAGTAGTTTTGAACTTTTCATTGTTTTCTCCTTTAAAACTTTCACCCCATTATAGTCCCTTTTCAGAAACATGTCAATAAAATTTTCAGAATTTTTGAATTACTTTGGTAAATTCTGAAAAATAAGTTTTCTATTATAAAATTATTATTCTCTAATACTATATTTTTATATCTTAAACCAGCAAAACAAGGACCGAAAATCAGATTTTTTATCATTTTTTTGCTATGATTAGATAGAAGAAAAGTTAAGGAGAAGACAATGATATTAATTACAGGTGCAAATGGTCAACTCGGTACCGAACTACGTTATTTACTAGATGAACGAAGTGTGGACTATGTTGCAGTGGATGTGGCCGAAATGGATATCACTAATGCTGAGATGGTTGAGAAAGTCTTTGCCGAGGTTAATCCAACTCTGGTCTATCATTGTGCAGCTTATACTGCTGTTGATGCGGCAGAAGATGAGGGAAAAGAACTGGATTTTGCCATCAACGTAACTGGAACTGAAAATGTAGCCAAGGCCTCTGAGAAATACGGAGCTACTCTGGTCTATATCTCAACAGACTACGTCTTTGATGGGAAGAAACCCGTCGGACAAGAGTGGGAAGTCGATGACCTACCTGATCCGCAAACAGAGTACGGACGTACCAAGAGAATGGGTGAGGAACTTGTTGAAAGCCTTACGTCACAACATTATATCATCCGTACTGCTTGGGTCTTTGGAAATTATGGCAAAAACTTTGTCTTTACCATGCAAAATCTTGCCAAAACCCATAAAACTCTCACTGTTGTCAACGACCAACACGGCCGCCCAACTTGGACACGTACCTTGGCTGAGTTTATGACCTACCTGACTGATAATCAAAAAGAGTATGGCTACTACCACTTATCAAATGACTCCACTGAAGATACCACTTGGTATGACTTCGCTGTCGAGATTCTTAAAGACAGTGATGTTGAAGTAGTTCCAGTAGACTCCAGCAAGTTTCCTGCCAAGGCTAAACGCCCCCTCAACTCAACCATGAGTTTAGCCAAAGCGAAGGCCACAGGTTTCGTCATTCCAACCTGGCAAGATGCCCTTAAAGAATTTTATAAACAAGAAGTAAGAAAATAAAAGATTACGACATACATAAAAAGCAAGAGGCTTTAAATTCTCTTGCTTTTTAGTATCTGATTACTTAATTACTTGTTGTGTCTTAGCATAGTTGGCTTCGACTGCTTCTTTTTCAGATTTCCACCATTCTTGGTTGTCTGTATACCACTTAATGGTCTCTTTGAGACCTGCTTCAAAGTTGGTAAACTCTGGCTTCCACCCTAATTCATCACGGAGCTTGCTAGCATCGATAGCATAGCGAAGGTCGTGACCCGTACGGTCTGTCACATGATCATAAGCATCAGCTGGCTGTCCCATTTCCTTGAGGATGAGTTCTAGGACTTCCTTATTGTTCTTCTCACCATCCGCACCAATCAAGTAGGTTTCACCGATTTGACCTTTAGTCAGAATCGTCCAAACACCTGATGAATGGTCATTGGTATGGATCCAGTCACGGACATTCTTACCTTCACCATAGAGTTTTGGCTTGATACCACTCAAGATATTGGTGATTTGGCGCGGAATGAACTTCTCGATATGCTGGTAAGGACCATAGTTGTTTGAACAGTTGGAAATAGTCGCTTTGACACCAAACGAGCGTACCCAAGCTTTGACAATCAGATCTGAAGCCGCCTTGGTTGATGAGTAAGGAGAGCTGGGATTGTACTTGGTTTCAGCGGTAAATTTCTCACCTGGACCTTCTCCATGACCTGGCAAATCTTCACGCAGAGGCAGATCCCCATAGACTTCGTCAGTTGACACATGGTGGAAACGAAGGTCGTATTTACGAGCAGCTTCCAAAAGAGTGTAAGTCCCAATGAAGTTGGTGTGGATAAAGGGACTCGGGTCATTGAGCGAGTTATCATTGTGGCTTTCTGCCGCATAGTGAACGATGGCATCTGCTTCAGCTGCCAGCTTGTCTACCAAGACTGCATCAGCAATATCTCCAACAACCAACTCAACACGATCACCTAAAATTTCTTCAATATTGGCACGATTACCTGCATAAGTCAGCTTGTCCAATACTGTCACATGGACATCTGGGAAGTTGTTATAGACATAATGAACAAAGTTAGAACCGATAAAACCAGCCCCACCTGTCACGATGATATTTTTGTATTCAGTCATTTTTATTCCTTAACTTTTTTACAAATCTTCTTTTCTTAGTGGTTTGACATCCTTTAGCAGTGGATGATGTTTATCTGCTTCCGAAACTTCTGCTTCTGCTAGGTTTTCCCACTGGATGCCCAAGGTTGGGTCTGCATAGTTGACAAAGGCATATTTAGGCTTGAGTTCAAGTGCCCAGTAGTCATTGACCAGATAGCTATAAGAAACTGTATCCGAGAGTACTTGGAAACCATTGGCCACGCCACGAGGGACAAAGATTCCCTTACTTGCATCAATCTCGGTCTGATAAACATTTCCAAAAGTCTCACCTTCACGTAGGTCAACCCATGAACCCAGAACCTTGCCACCATCTGCTACTGAGATGTACTTAT